>JAEXBW010000002.1 GCA_023393825.1 Elusimicrobiota bacterium
TGTAAGTAAATTAAATTTGGTGTCACCGGGTGGGATCGAACCACCGACCTAGCGCTTATGAAACGCTCGCTCTAACCGACTGAGCTACGGTGACATCAATATAATTATATCATAACTCAAAAACACTTGTCCAGAGGGCCGAATAAAAAATACACAGCCCTAAAAAAAGTTTACCCTTCTTTTATGATATTGGCCCAAATTTCGTTCTTTTGTATGTGGTTTGTGCCTTCGTATATCTGGGTAACTTTCGCGTCGCGCGCAAACTTTTCTAACGGGAAATCCCTTGTATACGCTATGCCGCCGCAAAGGTTTATGCAGCGGTCGGCAACTTTCATTGCCGTGTCGGAACAGAACAATTTGCTTATCGCGCTATATTTGGTCCAACGCGGGCCTTTAAGCGCTTTAAGCTCGTCGTGTACCGTTGTATTATTTTGCACGGCCGCCGCGCTGGCTTTTGTAAAATCCTCGTCCATCTGCTGCGTTATTTTATAGACCAAAGCCCTGCCCGCTTCCACCTGCGCGGTAAGTTCCGCAAGCTCGTGTCCGATGCCTTGGAATGCAATTACGGGCTGGTCAAACTGTTTGCGGATTTTAAGATATTTTACTGCTTCCGCCAGCGCGCCCTGCGCCACGCCCAAAGACTGCGCCGCAATGCCGGGGCGGGAGTAATCAAAAGTTTCCTGCACTATCAAAAGCCCTTTGCCCTCTCCGCCTAAAAGGTTGGCGGCGGGTACTTTGCAATTCCTAAAAATTAAGTCGTAAGTAGGATTGGTTTTAAGGCCCATTTTGCGCTCTTTTTTACCGAAGAAAAACCCTTCAGTTCCCTTTTCCACAACTAAAAGTGAAATACCTCTTGCGCCCCTGTCGGGATTGGTGGATACTGCCACCACATAAAAATCGGCCGCCTCGCCCGTGGATATATAATGCTTTGAGCCGTTTAAAATATAATAATCGCCATCTTTAACGGCGGTTGTTTTTATTGCCGTAGCGTCGGAGCCTGCCTGCGCTTCCGATAGTGCAAAAGTCCACAATTTTTTGCCGCTTGCCAAATCAGGCACCCATTTTGCGCGTTGCTCGGGCGTGGCCCAAAAGAACATTGGCATACCTCCAAGCGCGCTTGTGCCTGCGGGCAATGCAAGGCCCATACATACCTTTGACATCTCTTCCAAAGCTAAAGCTAAAGCGTTTACGCCAAGGCCCGCCCCGCCGTATTCCTTAGGCAGCCACAGGCCAAATAACCCCGCCTGCGCCATGGCTTCGGTTGCTTGCGGGCAATATTCCTCCGCCTCGTCGTATTTCGCGCGTAGCGGCTTAAATACTTCCTGCGCTATTTTTTGCGCTGTTTTTACTACTTCTTCTTCTGCCTGATTTATAAAATAATTCATAAATCGTCCTCCTTATTAAGGTAAATTTTTTGTTGTTTTTGCACCATAAGGTTTGCGTCAAATTCCTTAAGGTTTGCTGCGTTTGCGTCAAAAGTTAAACGGCCCTCAAGCACATTTATAATGCCCTTTGCCAAGCCCTGATAGTCGTGCTTTTGTATAAGGTAACCGTTTTTACCGTCTTTCAAAAGTTCTCTCACCCCGTCGGCGTCGTAGCACACGCAGGGCAGTTGCATATTAAGCGCTTCCGCCAAAGCCATAGGCAAGCCCTCCCAAAGCGAACTTAAGGCAAATACGTCGGATATATATAAAAGTTCGGGGGTATCTTGGCGGCGGCCCAAGAGTTTAAAATTATCTTCTAACTTAAATTCTTTTATAAGTTTTTGCGTTTCTTTTTTAAGTTCGCCATCGCCTAAATATAAAAATACCGCGTTAGGTATTTTTTGGCACACTATTTTTGCCGCGCGTACCATATCAAGCGGGTTCTTTTGCGGTTTTAAATTTGCGGGCGACAGTATAATTTTGCTGTCCTCTTTTACGTCAAGGCAAGCCAGTTTTTGCTGGCGGATAATATGCGCAAAATCCTGCCGCGTTTCCATCTTTACTCCCGCGCGGACAAGGCGGCATTTTTCCGCAGAGGTTATATTAAGTTTAAGCGCCGTGTCCATATTGGCTTGGGAAACAAAAATAAGAGTGTCTGTTATATTGGCGCAAAGTTTTTCCGCAAGGATATAAGCGCGGCGGATAAGAGGTTTTTGCTTTTCGTTAAAACCAAAACCGTGGACGGTGTGGACTATTCTTGCATCAGTAAAAAGCTTTGCCGCAACGCGCCCCAAAATACCAGCTTTGGAAGAATTTGTATGCACTACCTGCGGTTTTATTTTGCGCAAAGCCGCGGCTATATGTATAAAAGCCGTAATATCTTTAAAAGGGTTTACAGCGCGCTGGAAGTGGGGGATAAAAATAACATTTTTTAAGGAAGCCTTTGCCTGAGCGTCAAGAAAGCCGCCCATACCCGTAAGCAGGTAAGGCTCAAAGCGGTTATCAAGATGTCTGGCGGTATACAGCACGCTTTTTTGCGCCCCGCCCAGCTGCAACCGCGTTATTATAAACGCTATTTTTACTTTTGACATTACTTAATTACTCTGTAAGAGAACAAGTAGTAAGACAAAATTTCTTCTTTCGTTTTGCCTTCTCTATCAAGCCCTACCGCGCCGTCTATGCAAAGGCCTTTACCTTGCCCCGTTTCGCTGCCAAGCAGCAGAAATTCTTTGGCTTTGCCTTGTTTGCCGAAGGGGATTATAAAAAAGAAGTTAGAGCGTAATGTGCCTGCGGATAGAACAAAGTTGGCTTCTTCAAACGGCAATTCTATTGTTTTTTTTGTGCCGCTGAATGTTACGGAAAGCACTCTGCCCTCTTTGCTTAAAGCGGCGGGCTGTATGTATTTAATGGTGCCTATATTATATTTTTTAAGCCTTGCCTGCACTTCTTTTGCGGGTATTGTATACACCCACTTTACGGCGGACCACAAGGTAGGGTCCTGCGGGGCGGAAATTAAATTTGCGGGCGGGTTGGAAAGCATAAATTTAAAAATATTTTCGGGCGAAAGCGGGTAGGAAATCATAGCAGACGATGTTAAACCCTCTTCCTTTGCCGCGGCGGAACAGGAGCGGTAAAAATCAACACCTTCGGCGGGGGAAAGTGTTTCTCCCGCGGTTGCTTTAGCCGCGTTGGCGGTGTAATCCGCCTGCATATTTATGCCGCCGTAGGGGATTTGTCTGTCATTGTCCGATACGTCAAAAATATTTTTATTTTCGGCAATTTTTGCGGCAAGTTTTGTGCGGATAACTACCGCAAGCGCCTGCAATGCCTGTGGGGATTTTTCCCCGCGCGCGGCGGACATTAACATAGCGGGCAGAGCGTCTTCCACCGTGGTGTAATTTACAAGCGTAAGGCCTTCTTTATGCGGGATAACAAGTATATTGCCGCGCAGTTCTTTATCGCCCGTATTAGCGGCAAAAACATCTTTACCCTGCGCATTTTTTATAAGTATACTGCTGCCTTTAATATCGGGTTCTATAACGAAAGGGCGTTTTGTTGCAAAATCCGTATTGCCGCCTCTGCTTTGTATTATGGCGGCGGAATGTTCCGCGTCAAAAATAATATCGCGAGAGGTAAAGGCAGGCGCGGATATTACTTTGCCCAAGGAGTCATCTTTAATGCTAAAACCGTTTGCGGTTATAAAGGAAAAGCTTTGTAAATTTGTAGGTTCCCCGTCGGCGCCCGTAAACAGCGCAACTCTTAATTGCGGGGAGTCGGAGGGGGAGGGCGTTGTAGAGTAAATCTCTTTCAATTTAGTGTAGTAAAGGTAATCTTTAGGGTCGCCCTTAATATATTCCGAAAGGGATTTTATTTGCTTTCCCAATTCTTTATCCTGCGTGTCCAGCACATACAAGCTGGCAAAGGTTTGCCACGCGGGTACAAATTGTTTAAGTTCTTTAAGATTATACGCCAGATATTTTTGCGCGGCGTAATTTTGCGGGTCGTGCGTCAAAGCCTGCTCAAATAAAGTTTGCGCGGTTTTATAGGCCTCTTTAATGTAATTCATACGGCCCATCATAAAAATTGCGTGGGAGATTACATAAGGGTCCGTGCCGTAAAGGTTTTCAAAAGCGGAATAACTTTGCGTGTAATTTTTATTGTAAAAATCTGCCATTGCAACGGCAAGTTTGGCGGAAGTTAAATATTCAAAATCCGCAGTTAAAAACAAAAGTTTATTGTATTCTTTGCGGGCTTGTTTGGGGTTATTTTGCGCGGCGTAAGCCCATACATTAACAAGTTGATAAAAGGGGTTCTGCTCGTCCTGCTGAGCGGCTATTGAGGCATATTGCGCGGCTTTTTTAAACTCCGCCTGCTGCATATATAAAAGTGCGGCTTGTACGGCTGCGGAGGCTTTTACTTCTTTGGATAAAGTTTCGTCTTTTGCCGCCTGTGAATATTGTTTTAAGGCTTCGGCTGTCGCGCCTGTTTCAAAGTCAGCGCGGGCGGGGTTAAGATTTTCCGGATAGGAGTATTTTATAACGGATTTATTTATACTGTCTTCGTTAAGTTTAATATCTGGCAGGCGCGCCACGGTTAAGGCTGTGGTTTGGACGGTTTCCGCCGCTTCTTTTTGTTCGGGTACGGGCATTTGTGCTTCGCCCTTTAAAGTTAAATCCGCGCTGGCGGCAATATCCGCCAAGGATTGGGCCTTGCCGTAAAGCGAGGCGCAAAGACAGAGGGAAAAAACAATAATAAATTTAAAAATCTTCATACTAATAATTATAGCAAGTAATACCGTAAAAAAGGACCGCGCTTTATTGGCGCGGCCCTTATATGTTTTTTAAGTTTTTAGTGCTTTAACTTGCCGAAAACAACTTTAATAACTTCATCCATGTGCGTAACGGGGATAAGCGTTAACTCTTTGCGGATTTGTTCTGGTATTTCGCTTACGTCCTTTTCGTTAGTTTTAGGGTAAAGTATTGTTTTAATGTTTTCCCTGTATGCGGCAAGGAACTTTTCCTTAATACCGCCGACGGGTAGTATACGGCCCGTTATTGTAATTTCGCCCGTCATTGCAATACCTTTTTTAACGGGGGTATTGGTTACAAGGCTGCTAAGCGCGGTACATATCGCTGCTCCCGCGGAAGGTCCGTCTTTAGGTACTGCGCCTTCGGGGAAGTGGACATGGAAGTCCGTCTTATCATAGTTAACTTTTTTGCCGTAGCCTTTGGAGCGCGCGTAAGTTAATGCGGCGCGGACGCTTTCCTTCATCACGTCGCCAAGTTTACCAGTTAAGATAAGCTGGCCTTTACCCGGCAGCATTGCGGCTTCTATGGCCAAAGTTTCTCCGCCGACGGAAGTCCACGCAAGGCCTGTGGATATGCCTATGCCGTTATCTTCCACCGCAAAGTTGGAGTATTTGGGTATGCCCAAGAACTCGTGCAGGTTTTTAACCGTTACTTTTACGGCTTTTTGCTTTTCTATATATTGCTTGGCGGCTTTGCGGCATATTGTGCCTATTTCGCGTTCAAAGTTTCTTACGCCCGCTTCGCGCACATATTCCCTCATAACAAGGTCCAGCGCGGGAACTTCAATCTTAAGTAAATCTTCCTTAAGGCCGTGTTCCTTCATTTGTCTGGGCATTAAATATTGCTGGGCGATGGCGCGCTTTTCGTAATGCGTATAGCCCGAAAATTCAATAATCTCCAGTCTGTCGCGCAGCGTTACGGGTATGGAACTTAAAGAGTTTGCCGTCGTAATAAACATAACTTTGGATACGTCAAAGGGAACATCAAGATAATGGTCCACAAAGTCTTTGTTTTGTTCGGGGTCTAAAAGTTCCAGCAGGGCGGCGGCGGGGTCCCCGCGCCAGTCCGAACCCATTTTGTCAATTTCGTCTAACAGGAAAACGGGGTTATTTGTTTTAACCTTGCTTATGCCCTGTATAATGCGCCCCGGCATAGAACCTATGTAAGTGCGTCTGTGTCCGCGGATTTCGGATTCGTCCCTTACTCCGCCTAAAGACATTCTTATAAACTTGCGCCCTATGGATTCCGCAATGGATTTGGCTATAGAGGTTTTACCCGTTCCCGGGGGGCCTACAAAGCAAAGCACGGGGCCTTTTAAGCTTTTTGTAAGCTGGCGCACGGCGAGATATTCCAAAATTCTTTCTTTAACTTTATCAAGGCCGTAATGCTGTTCGTCCAAAATTGTTTTGGCTTTATTAATATCCAAAACGTCTTCGGTAGAAATATTCCACGGCATATTTACAAGCCAATCAAGGAATGTTCTTGACACGGTAGATTCGGGGGAATACGGCGCCATTTTGGAAAGTCTGTCCAATTCCTTTTCCGCGGTTTCTGCGGCGGATTTGGGCAGGCCGTTCTTTTTAATTTTGCTCTTAAGGTCGTCTAAATCTTTCTGAAAGTCGTCCTTCTGGCGCAGCTCTTTTTGTATGGCTTTCATCTGCTCGTTAAGATAGTATTCCTTTTGGGATTTTTCTATCTGGTTTCTTACTTTGGAGTGGATTTTTTCTTCAAGAGAAATAATTTCCACTTCGCTGGCGAGCAGTTTTAAAAGTTTTTCCAAACGTTGTTTTACGCCCACGGTTTCCAAGATATCCTGCCTGTCTTGCGTGCGCACTATTATATTGGAGGCAATGGTATCGGCCAATTTGGAAGGGTCTTCAATTTGTCTTAAAAAGGAAACGCCTTCAATGGCGATACGTTTGGTTACCATTGCGTATTCTTCAAACTGGTCCAAAGTTTGGCGCATTAAAGCTTTAACTTCCGCGTCGGCGGTAGTATCATCTTTAGGGTATTCAACGTGTGCAAACCAGCATTTTGCTACGGGATTAAATTCCAGATTGTTTATTTTAGCGCGGGAGATACCTTGTAAAAAAACCTTCATACTGCCGTCGGGCATCTTTAGGGATTGAGTAATTTCCGCCAATACGCCAAACTTAAATATATCAGCTTCTTTGGGTTCTTCAATTTCCGCCGCTTTTTGGGAAACGGCAATAATATATTTGCCTATATTGCCGAGGGCTATTTCTATCGCTTGCACGGATTTGGTTCTGTCCACCGATATCGGCAGGGACATTCCTGGGAACATCACCACGTCCCTTATCGCTATTGCGGGCAGGGCAAGCGGCATATTTTCCGTTTCTTTTTTTATGTCGTTCATCACATTCATTTTGTACGCCCCTTTACTGCTTTAGTTCAGTTTGCCGCGCGGGTATTTTGCTATTCCTTTATTTGCGCGGATAAACCTGTTATACTGCAAAATTTACTTTTATATTATATCCAATTTTAGCAACTAACGCAATAGTGTGCTAATTTTGATTAAACAAGCCCGCACGGGCGGACATTTGCCAAATAAGCTAAAATATAAATATGTACGATACGCAAAAACTTTTGGAAAAGGCCCAAACGCAGCATATCTTAACAAAAGAGGAAATTGTTGCGCTTTTATCACTTAAAGACGCAGCCCCGCTTTACGCGGCGGCCGATGCCGTACGCCAAAAATATGTTGGCGATGAAGTGCATTTAAGAGGGTTAATAGAGTTTTCCAACTGTTGCCATCAAAACTGCTGTTATTGCGGTTTAAGACGGGAAAACGCGCAAATAAAACGCTACCGCCTTGAGCCTGAAGAAATTATAGAACTTGCGCGCAAAGCCAAAGGTTACGGCTATAAAACCGTTGTTTTACAGTCGGGCGAAGACAATTATTATACCGTTGAAAAAATGACGCGCATAATACAAGGCATACACGCTTTGGACCTTGCCCTTACCTTAAGCATAGGCGAGAAAACTTTTGAAGAATATAAAGCCTACAAAGACGCGGGCGCAAACCGCTATCTTTTGCGTATAGAAACTACCGACAAAAACCTTTACGAAAAGCTGGACCCCGATATGAGTTTTGAAAACCGCCTGCGCTGCCTTAAAGATTTAAAAACTTTAGGGTACGAAGTCGGCAGCGGAAGCCTTGTGGGCCTGCCCGACCAGACGGACGAAAGCCTTGCCGATGATATTTTATTTTTTAAATCAATTCCCGTTGATATGGCGGGCATCGGCCCGTTTATCCCCAATCCCGATACTCCGCTTGCGGCAAGTTCTTCGCACGGTAATTTTGAAAAAGCTTTAAAAGTTATGGCCATAACCCGCCTGCTTTTGCCCGATATAAATATACCGGCCACCACCGCCATGGAAACCCTTGATAAAAACGGACGCGTTATTGCGCTTAAAAGCGGCGCGAATGTGGTTATGCCTAATGTTACAGAAGGCGAAGCCCGCAAGCTTTATCAGCTTTACCCAGGTAAAATATGCACGGGCGAAACGCCGAGTATGTGCCGCGGCTGCATAGAAGGCAAGATAACCGCCATAGGCAGAAAGATAGGCACGGGAAAGGGCTTTCACGGCGATTACCTTAAAAATAAAAAAGAGCAGGAAAAAGCTTAATAAACCTTATTATAATTTTGAAAATAAAAAACCCGCGAATTTTTAAAGTCCGCGGGTTTTAAATTTACGCCACTTAAAAGTTTAAGCTGTTTTGCTTATTCTTCTTGTAACGGTTTTCTTTTGCGTACATTCTATTATATCGCCCGCCTTTGTCTGGCGGAAGCCGTCTATAAGAACGCCGCATTCATAACCTTTTTCCACTTCTTTAACGTCGTCTTTGAAGCGTTTAAGGCCAGATATTCTGCCTTTATATACCTGTTGGCCTGCGCGCAATATTTTAACATCGTATCCGCGCACTAATTTGCCTTCGTCTATATAAGAGCCTGCGACAAAGCCTGAGCTTAAGTCAAATATCTGTCTTACCGTTGCGCGGCCTACAAGTTCTTCTACTATATCAGGCTCAAGCAAGCCTTCCATAGCTGCGTGGAGGTCTTCCAAAAGTTCAAAGATAATATTATACTTGCGTATTTCTATACCTTCTCTTTCGGCTTCGTCGGCGGCATTGCCGTCGCTTTCCACATTAAACGCTATAACAACAGCGTCGCTTGCCTTGGCAAGAAGAATATCAGACTCGTTTACATTGCCTGCGCCCGCGTGGATGATTTTAACTTCCACTTCCTCGCTGGGTATGCGCTGTATGGCGTCTTTGATAGCTTCAATAGAGCCGTGTACGTCCGCCTTTAAGATTATTGCCAGCTCTTTTACTTTCTTGCCGTCAATAGTGCTTCTTAAGGTGGTAAGGGAAACGTGCTTCTGGTGCGCAAGTTTTTCTTCCTTATGCGCCAGTTTGCGTTTTTCCGCTATGTGTTTGGCTTCTTTTTCGCTTTCGGTTACAAATAAAGTATCGCCTACTAATGGCGGTTCGCCGCTGATGCCCAAGATTTCTGCGGGGACGGAAGGGCCTGCCGTAGGCAGCCTTTTGCCGTGTTCATCAACAAGCGCGCGTATTTTGCCGAAGGTTGTGCCGACTATAAACGGGTCGCCCACGCGCATAGTGCCTTTTTGCACAAGCACAGTGGCTACAACGCCGCGTTTATTGTCGCGCTTACTTTCAAGAATAACGCCCACGCCCATTCTGTCGGGGTTGGCTTTAAGTTCCATAATTTCGGCCTGCAAAGCAACCATCTCCAAAAGTTTATCTATGTTAATTCTCTTTTTGGCGGAGATTTCAACATAAATTGTATTGCCCTGCCATTCTTCGGGTATTAAACCGCGGTTGGCTAAATCCTGTTTGATTTTGTCGGGGTTTGCGCCCGGTAAATCAATTTTATTTACCGCAACTATTATCGGCGCGCCAGCTGATTTAGCGTGGTTCATAGCTTCAATAGTTTGCGGCATTATGCCGTCGGTGGCGGAAACCACTAAAATAACAATATCCGTGGCTTGTGCGCCGCGTGCGCGCATGGCTGTAAAGGCTTCGTGGCCGGGGGTATCTAAAAAGGATATATACCCGCGCGGCGTTTTAACCCTGTACGCGCCTATGTGCTGCGTAATTGCACCAAATTCGCCCGCGACTACATTTGAATGCCTTATAGCGTCAAGCAAACTTGTCTTGCCGTGGTCAACGTGGCCCATAATGGTAACGACGGGCGCTCTGGGTTTGAGGGAAGCGGGAGCGTCTTCCGCCTCTTCTTTAGAAAGTATTTCGTCTTCCGCAAATTCGTGGACGACTTCCGCCTTAAAGCCGCATTCGCCTACAACCAGTTCCACCATATCGTGGTCTAATCTCTGGTTGATTGTGGCGTAAATGCCCATACCCATAAGCTTTTTAATAAAGTCATTAATTTTAAGGTCCATCTTTTCCGCCAATTCTTTTATGGTGGGCTGGCCTAAAATCTTAATAATTTTAACTTCGGGTGCGGCAGCTGCTGCGGGTTGAACGGCCTGCGCTTGCCTTTGCTGTACGGGCGCTTGCTGCGGCTGTGCAGGCTTCTGCACGGGGGCAACAGGCTGGGCCTGTACGGGTTTTACGGGCTGGGGCGCGGCAACCGGCGCGGGTGTAACAGGGTGCTGTTGTACCTGCGGTTTAGGCTGTTCCTGTTTAACCTGTTGTGGCGCGTGGTGATGCACGGGCGCGGCAGGTTTAACTTCCGCCTTAGGCTGATGATGCGCGGGCGCCGCGTGCTGGGGTTTAACCTCGCTGTGGGTCGGCTTAACTTCCGCTTTAGGCGCGTGCTTAACTTCCTGCTCTTTTACTGCGTGATGAACAGGCTTGTGTTCCGCTTTATGTTCCGTTTCGTGTTCCGCCTTTTTTGCGGCAGGTTTTTTTACCGCAGTTTTTTTGGCGTCTGCGTCTGTCGTCTTTTTTGCGACGGGTTTTTTAGCCGTTGTCTTTTTATCGTCAGCGGCTTTTTTTACCGTCGGTTTTTTTACGGTTGTTTTTTTAGCTGAAATTTTCTTATTCTCTTCTTCTGATGGAGGAATGTCCTTTTTAATGGTTTTCTTGGTTGTCGGTGTCATGTGTTTCCTCCTTTTGCGCTAAATATTTTTTAGCGCCTTCAATAATTCTTTCGGCTGTCTTTTCGCCAACGCCCTGTAATGTCGCAAGGTGTTCGGGTGTAAGAGAAGCAAGCTTTTCAACAGAGTTAAACCCTGCCTTTGCAAGAACTTCGGCTATCTTGGGGCCGATGCCTTCAACGTCGGCTAAGGTATCTTGTATAAGCTGGCTGGCTTCAAGCCCTTCCTGATTCTTTTGGCTTTCGCTCTTTACTTCAATTTCCCAGCCTGAAACCTTGCTTGCAAGTTTAATATTCTGCCAGTCTTTACCGATGGCGATTGCAAGTTGGTCGTCGGGGACGATGACTAAAGCCTGTTTTTCTTCCGCGTTAATTATTCTTACGGAAAGTACTTTTGCGGGGGACAGAGAGTTAACGATATTTGCCACAGGATCGTCGCTGTAGTTGATAAGGTCAATCTTTTCGCCTGCAAGTTCGTTGGTTACGGCTCTTATTCTGATGCCTCTCATACCGACGCAAGTGCCGATAGGGTCAATTTTATTGTCATTGCTGTGTACCACAACTTTGGCTCTGAAACCGGGGTCGCGGAAAATTGATTTAATTTCAATAATACCGTCGGAAAGTTCGGGTATTTCCACTTTCATAAGTTCTTTTAAGAACTCGGGCGATGTTCTGGAGAGCATAATGTATGGCCCTCTCTGGCCTTTGTCCATTTTGAAAGCGGCTGATTTATAGCGGCTTAATACTGGGTCGTCTTTAATTTCCAAAAAGTCGTTTTGGGAAAGTACTTTTGTTATTATGGCTTTAACGCGGCCGCCGTGTGCAAATCTTTCTTTTTTAATCTGTTCGCAATAGGGCAAAATGGCTTCCGCCTTGCCAAGGTCTACCACAATATCTCTGTCGGAAAAGCGGCGAACCAAACCCGTAATAACTTCGCCTTCTCTGGGTTTAAATTCTCTGTAAAGGTTATCTCTTTCAATACCTCTTACCTTTTGGATAAGCACCTGCTTTGCAATCTGCGCGGCAATACGGGAGAAATCTTCAACTTCAAGCGTATGCACAATATCTTCGCCCACGTTAACATCGGGGTTGATTTTTTTGGCTTCTTCAAGGCTTATTTCCATTTCGGGGTTGGTAACTTCTTCCACTACGATAAGGGTTTGAAAGGCCTGTATTGTGCCGGATTCCGTGTCAATCTTGGCGGAAAGTACTGCAGTTTTGCCAAGGTGCTTTCTTAAAGCGGAGATAAGTGCGTCTTCAATAGTTTTTAAGGTGTCTTCCCTTTTAATATTTTTTTCTCTTTCCAAGCTTTCAAGGGCTAAAAGTAAATCTTTGCTTTCCATAGTGTTATTCTCCTGATAATTTAAAATTCCGTAACCGGGTCAAGGTGCGCTTTTTTAATGTCTTCGTATTTAAAGGTAAACTTATTTGTGCCGTCGGATAAGACAATTTTGTCGTCGTCGGCGGTTTCTATAAGGCCCGTAAAGTTTGCTCTGTTTTCCAAAGCCTGCTTAAGTGTGATTTTGGCGCGTTCGCCCAGAAATCTTTTAAAATGTTCGGGTTTTTTAAGCACTCTGTTCATACCGGGGGAAGAAACTTCCAAAATATAAGCGCCTTCTATAATATTTTCCATAGTTAAAACCGCGTCAATTTTACGTGTTAAAATTTCGCAGTCGTTAAGCGTAAGGCCGCCGTTCTTATCCGCAAAAAACTGCAACAACTTCTTGCTGCCCTGGTTTTGTACGATAAGGTCTATAAGTTCGTATCCGTCAGCCGCTATGGCTTGGGAGATTATTTCTTCCGTTTCTATTTTGCTTTTCATCAGTACCTCTAAAACAAAAGCGACTTGTTGGCCAAGTCGCTTTGATTAATATTGAAGATAACTTATTGTATAAAAGTATTTGCTATACGTCAAGTTTTGCGGTTTACTTTTTTACAACTTCCTTAAGTTTGGCTTCCAGTTCCGCCAAGGGCCAGAACTCCGCCTGCTGAGCCGTGCGGGCTTTGTATTCCAACTTGCCTTCGGGCAGCAGCTTTTTGCCTATAACAAGGCGGTGGGGGATGCCGATAAGGTCCGCATCTTTAAACTTAATACCGGGGCGTTCGTCCCTTTCGTCGTAAAGTACACTGTAACCCATTTTGGTAAGATTTGCGTAAAGTTCGTCAGCCTTTTCCTTAACTTCGCCAACGGTGTCCAAGGCGATAAGTTCCACATCAAAGGGGGATAAGGGGGCGGGCCAAATGATACCGTTATCATCGTGGGATTGCTCTATGGCGGCGGCAAGCACGCGGCTTACGCCTATGCCGTAGCAACCCATAATCATAGGGTGGGATTTTTGGTTTTCGTCCAAAAAGTTCGCGCTCATCGCGCCAGAGTATTTTGTGCCAAGCTTAAATGTGTGGCCAACTTCTATGCCGCGCATAAAGTCAAAAGCGGATTGGCAGCGGGGGCAATGGTCGCCCGCGGAGGCCAATTTTAAATCGCCGTAAACATCAACTTTAAAATTATGTTCGGGTGTTACGTTTAACAGGTGGGTATCTTTTTTATTTGCGCCCGCAATACCGTTTACTATGGTTTTTACGGCATTATCGGCGTAAAGCTTAACCTGCGGATTCTTTTCTTTAAACCCGACGGGGCCTGCAAAACCGAGGGCGGAGCCTGTAACTTCCATATAAAGTTCGGGCGAGGCGATTTCAAGCTCGGTCGCGCCGATAAACTTTTTAAATTTAATTTCGTTAAGTTCGTCATCGCCGCGCATTAAAACGGCAACGGGTTTACCGTCGGCCTTATAAACTAACATTTTAAGAAAGCTGTTCTTGGGCTGCTTTAAAAAGTTTGCAACTTCTTCTATTGTGCGGGCGTCGGGCGTGGCAACTTCCTGCGCCGCTTTAAGGTCTTCCGCTTTGTACTGTGCGGCGGCGGGGGGCAGGATTTCCGTCTTTTCCGTATTGGCGGTATATCCGCATTTGGGGCAGACGGAGATTTCGTTTTCGCCAGTTTGGGCAAGCACCATAAATTCGTGCGAAAAATTACCGCCTATGGAGCCTGTATCGGCTTCCACGGGTTTAAACTTAAAGCCGCATCTGTCAAAAATTTTAACGTAAGCGTTATAAAGGCGCTGATACCATTCGTTTGCGCTGTCTTCGTTAGCGTGGAAGGAATACGCATCCTTCATATAAAATTCTCTGGCGCGCATAACGCCAAAACGCGGGCGGATTTCGTCGCGGAACTTTGTGCCGAACTGATATAAACAAAGCGGCAGCTGCTTGTAAGAACTTACGTCTTTGGTAACTAAATTTGTCATAACTTCTTCGGCGGTGGGGGCAAGGCAGAAGCCGCTATCTTTGCGGTCTTTAAAGCGGAGCAATTCTTTGCCGTAAAAAGTCCAGCGGCCGCTTTGTTCCCAAAGTTCTTGGGGTTGCACTACGGGCAGCCAAACTTCGCAGCAGCCTGCGGCGTCAAGTTCTTCGCGGATAATCTGCTCAATTTTTTTGAGTATGCGCATGCCTAAAGGCAGCCATTCGTAAATACCGCTTGCGGTTTTGCGGATAAGACCCGCGCGCAACATAAATTTTGCGGAAGCTATATCAGCGTCTTTCGGCGCTTCTTTTAATGTGGGTATATAATATTGTGATAATTTCATAATTTTAACTTTATATTACTTCTTTAATTCCTCTGTAATTTTTTTAATCCATTCGCTTTGCGGGATTTTATTTTTTGTTTCGCCCTTTTCAAACCACAGGCCTTCGCCTTTGCCGCCCGCTATGCCAAAATCTGCGTCGCGCGCTTCGCCCGGGCCGTTTACTATACAGCCCATAACGGCTATCTTTTTACCCGTGGAAAGTTTTAAGAGTTCTTTATCGGAATATATAATTTCTTCCAAAGCTTTTACCGTGCCGCTTACGTCTACCTGCGTTCTGCCGCAGGTGGGGCAGGAGATAATTTCTGGCCCGTATTTGCGCAGGTGCAGGGCTTTTAAAATTTCGTAAGCCGTTCTAACCTGCATTTTAGGGTCTTCCGTCAGGGAAATCCTTATAGTCGCGCCGATGCCTTGGCTTAAAAGGCGGCTCATAGCTATGGAACTTTTTACCGTTCCCGCCAAAAAGCTGCCCGCTTCCGTAAGGCCGATGTGCTGCGGGATATCGGTTTGCGCGGCAAGCATTTCGCACGCTAAAACAGTTCTGTTTAAATTATCTGATTTTAAGGAAACTAAATACTGCTTAAAATTAAGCTGCTCTAAAATGTTGGACTGCTCAAGAGCTTCGCCCACCATAACTTTTGCCCATTCTTCGTCGGACCAATTAGGGCGGCCGTCAACTTTTTTAAGTTCCTTTACGGACCCTGCGTTAACGCCAATCCTTATGGCTATGCCCGCGTCCGCGCAGGCTTTAACAACTTCTTTTACCTTGCTTTGGTCGCCAATATTACCGGGGTTAATTCTTATTTTATCTACGCCTTGTTTTACGGCTTCAAGCGCAAGTTTGTAGTCAAAGTGAATATCAGCCACGAGCGGCGTTGTAATTTTGGCTTTTATTTTGCCCAGCGCAAGTGCGGCTTCCATATCGGGGACTGCCACGCGGTTAATTTCGCACCCTGCGGCTTCAAGGGATAATATTTGCGCGGCGGTCGCTTCCGCGTCGCGCGTGTCCGTATTGCACATAGACTGCACTCGTACGGGGTTTTTGCCGCCTAATATAAAAGAGCCTACTTTAACTTCGCGCGTCAATTTCATTTTGCGGTTCCTTCCTGCGCTTTAGCTGCCGTATCTGCGGCGGTAGCGTCTGCCGTTTGCTGCGCTTCCGCGGCTATGTTAACCTGCGGTTTTACGTGGCGGCGGCTGATGCGGTTTATGTCGCTGTAAGTTGCGTAAAGCACAAGCGCTATCAAAAAGGTTGCGCCGACGGTGCTGGCTCTGTAAAGTGTTTGTTCTTTTACTCTTTTGCGGCGTATGGCTTCTATAATAAAAAACAGTATATGCCCGCCGTCAAGTATGGGAATCGGGAACAGGTTAAACATACCGATAGCGACGGAAATTAAACCGATAAGGAAGAAGTAATCTTCCGCCCCGCTGTGTACGCCTTTGCCCACAATTTCAAAAATGCCTATGGGGCCTGCTACGTCGGGCGCTTGGCGGTGCCAAAGTTTTTCTGCTATGGTTTTTATTGATATTGCCGTCCAGTAATAGCACTGATGCGCGGCTATTTTGACGGAGGTAAACACGCCCGCTTTTTCGTAAACGGGTTCTAAAGCAAGGCCGAGTTTTTTATCTTTGGAAAGCGGCATTACGGTAGTTAAAATTTCTGTTCCGCGTTTGTATTCCACGCGGGCTTGTTCTTTTGCGGCGGAAATATTTTTTACAAGGTCTTCCCAGTTGGCGACGGGCGCGGCATTTATTGAAACTATAACATCACCCTTTTGCATACCTGCGGCGGCGGCTGGATAACCCGCAACGGCCTCCCCGACTACAGGGGGAATAAGTTTGGGATTGGATACGGGCAGACCGACGCTTAAAACTACTAAAAAGAAAATTACGAAAGCTAAAACATAGTTCATACCCGCGCCCGCAAAAACCATAAATGCTCTTGCGTACCACGGTTTGGCGGCGAAATCTCTGGGGTCGGAAAGGTCAGCTTCTCTGGCGTAAAATTCGCCCGAGGGTTTTACATAACCGCCTAAAGGAATAGCGCGCAGGGAATATTGTGTGTCGCCCTTTTGCCACTTTTTAAGCAGTTTGCCAAAGCCTATTGAAAATTCTTCTACCCTTATATCTAAGAGGAGGCAGGCAAGGTAGTGGCCCAGTTCGTGTATAAAAATAACAAGGCCTAAAGCAAAGGCATTGCCGACGCCAGAAAGTAAAGTATCCGGGCTTAAAAGCCATAAGATTTTTGTCCATATTGCGGCGATGATTGTTGAAAGCATTTTTGCCTCTCCTAAACAGAATAATTACGCGCTTTTTATATTATAGCAATTACATTTTACGCGCGCGCGTGCTGCGGGTGCTAAATAGTTTCTTTTTTGTACAGCTTGGTGATAAGCAATTCCTGCGCCTTTTCCCTTGCCCAAGTGTCCACTTCCACCGCGGCGCCAAGCGTGATTGTTTTGCCGTCGGATTTGTGGTGTTTTAGCGTTGCGCTTACAAGTTTGGGAATATCGGTAAAAAGTATTTGGCCTTCCAAAAAGGCGTTTACGGCAATTTCGTCCGCGGCGTTAAGCACGGCGGGGTAACTGCCGCCTTTTCTTGCGGTGTCAAGCGCGAGAGAGAGGCACGGGAATTTGGAAAAATCAGGTTCGGAAAATTCCAATTTAGACATTTCCATTATTGAAAGTTTTTTGACGGGCGAGGGCAGCCTTTTGGGGTATGTTATTGCATATTGTATCGGCAGGCGCATATCGGGGTTGGAAAGTTCCGCCAAGATGCTGCCGTCTTTATATTCCACGGCGGAATGCACGATAGATTGCGGGTGTATTACAATTTTAATTTTTTCCAAAGGCAGGGCGAAAAGGTGCATAATTTCTATGGCTTCAAAACCTTTGTTCATTAAGGTGGAGGAATCCACCGTTATCTTTTTGCCCATTTTCCATCTGGGGTGCGCCAAGGCCTGCTGCGGCGTTACTGCGTCTAAAGAGCCCGTGTACTTAAAAAATGGTCCGCCCGATGCGGTTAACAGTACGCTTTCTATCTGCGGCTCGGCTTTATAATAAGATTTTTCGTCCACATTTTCCAAAGATTGGAATACTGCGGAAGGTTCTGAATCCACGGGTATTATGGTGGCGTTCCAGCGTCTGCATTCGTCCATAAGCGCGCGGCCAGCCATTACAATGGGTTCCTTATTTGCAAGGGCTATTGTTTTGCCCGCTTTTATTGCCGCGCTTAACGGTATAAAGCCAACCGCGCCGACAAGGCCGTTAATAATAAGGTCGGCATCGGGCAGGGTGGCAAGCGCGACTAAAGAGGGCATGCCGGGTTCTAAAAGTTTTGTGCAAGGGGGTACTAAAGGTTTAAGTTCTTTGTAGCTTTCTTCGCTGAATACTGCGGCGTAACGCGGCTTAAAAGTTTTTATCTGCTCCAAAAATAATGTTGTGTTTTTGTTGGCGCAAATGCCCAAAACGGAGTAACCGCCGCCTAAGGCGGCGATTACGTCCAAAGAGGAAACTCCTATAGAGCCTGTTGAACCCAGTATTACTATTTGCTTCATATAATAAAGAGTATCACGTAGTAAAGCACGGGGGCTATGAGCAGGTAAGAATCAAACCTGTCCAAAATACCGCCGTGGCCGGGCAATATGGAAGAAGAATCTTTAACGCCCGCGCTGCGTTTGATAAGGGATTCCGCCAAGTCGGAAAGCTGTCCCAAAAAAGTTATAAGCAAGCCCAAAGCGGCTGCCGTAACCCAAGTGATATACCAAGGGAAAAATAAATTCCAGCACAAAACGGCTGTTAATACGCCAACTATTGCGCCTGCTATTGCGCCTTCCCAGCTCTTTTTGGGGCTTACTTCTTCGTTAAGGCGGTGTTTGCCTAAAGCTGTGCCTACAAAGTAAGCGGCAATATCGGTGGCCCAAACCGTAAAGAAGATTATATAGGTAAAGAATTCGCCGTACGGGTCCGTCATGCGGATATTGATGAGGTGGGCTAATGTCCACGGTATTAAAAAGACGCCTAAAAATGTGTTTGCGACGCGTTCAAGCGAACGCTTGGGCGTAAGAATTTCCACCAAAAAGATACCTACAACCGTTAAAGCTATAAAAAAGCTGTTAAGGTTGCTCGGGTATTCTTCCATTGAAGGCAGACGGCCCAAAACTGCGGCAAGCGTCATTATGACGGAGAATATTGTTAAAGATACTCTGCTTACGGGTTTGCCCGAAGTGAGGAGCATCAAACCATACTCGTAAACGCAGAGTATGATAATGGCCGCTATAAAGGCCATGTAGAATATGCCGCCAAAGTGTACTGCGGCGATTACCAGCGGGAGGCCCACCAGTGCTGTTAGGATTCTGGGTAGTAACATACTTTTATTTTAGCAAA
>JAEXBW010000034.1 GCA_023393825.1 Elusimicrobiota bacterium
TTTTTGCAAATCTAAAAACTATAAAAGTTTGCTTTTAAGTTTTTCTGCAATAACTTCAAGTTCTTCCAAAGAATTATAATAAACAACCAAAGTTCCTTTTTCCGGTTTGGCGCCATGCTTAATTTCAACCTTGGTGCCAAGCGCTTCCTGCAGCCCCTGTTCAAAGGCTACGGTATCTGGATTCTTTTCTACTTTCTTTACTTCTTTGGGGGACATTATATCGCGCGCGGCATTTTCGGCCTGGCGCACGGACATCTTGGAAGAGAGCATTCTTTTAAATAAAACTTCTCTCTTATTGCTGTCCGAAACCATCAATAAAGCTCTGCCATGCCCTTCCGTTAAGGCGCCTTCTTCTATGGCTTTTTGCATAACTTCATCAAGGGTTAAAAGCCTTAAGGAGTTGGATACCGCAGCTTTAGATTTGCCGCAATATTCCCCAAGTTCCGTTTGGGATATGCTGAATTTTTGCATAAGGCTTTTATAGCCTAAAGCGGTTTCTATGGGGTTTAAATCTTCCCTTTGAATGTTCTCAATTAAGGCCAACGCGCACATTTGTTTGTCATCCAAACGGGCGTGAACAATGGCGTCAATATCCTTAAATCCCGCAAGCTGCGTGGCTCTAAAACGTCTTTCGCCCACAACCAATTCATACTTATCTAGGCCCGCATCATACACTACCACCACAGGCTGGGTAAGCCCGTGCTGCTTGATTGAAAGGGCTAATTCCTTTAAGCTTTCTTCATTAAAATTCTTGCGCGGCTGATAGCGGTTGGGGATAATTTTATCAAGGTCTATTTTCTGTACCCTGGTTTTAATTCCGTCGCTGTCCGTTTGTCCTTCTTCAACATTTCCTGCCAAAAGAGCATCTAAACCTTTGCCTAAAGCCTGCCTCATAATTATCCTCCAAAGTCATAATCCGTGCCTTGGGCAACGGTATTTTTATACTGTTCGTAGCTGGATGCGTCTGCTCCCCTTCTTACCAAAAACTCAATGGCTAATTCTATATAAGCTTTTGTGCCACGGCAGGAAGGGTCATATTCAAAAATGCTTTGCCCAAAGCTGGGGGCTTCGGCAAGGCGGATATTTCTGGGAATAGGGGTTTTATAAACCTTATCGCCATAGAATCTGCTAATCTCGTCTTTAACCTGATTGGCAAGGTTCATTCTGGCATCATACATGGTCAAAATACCGCCGTCAACCTTAAGCTGCGGGCTTAAAAATTGCTTAACTTTGCCTGTGGTGTTAATAAAATGGGCAAGGCCTTCCATAGCATAATATTCGCACTGGATAGGGGTTATAACGCTATCCGCCGCAACCAAAGCATTTATTGTAAGTAAGCTTAAAGAGGGGGGGCAATCTATTATAATAAAGTTGTACATTTTCTTTAAAGTTGCCAAGGTTTCTTTAAGCACTTTTTCTCTGTTTGGCACGCCAACAAGCTCAACTTCTGCCCCTGCCAAGTCTTTACTGGCGGGTAAAAGGTCAAGCATTTCATTGCTGGTTTGGCGCACAACTTCTTTAAATGTTGCCGTTTTTGTAAGCAAGTGATAGATGGATTTGCCGCCCGGTTTTACAACCACGCCAAGGCCGCTGCCCGCATTGCTTTGCGGGTCAAAATCCACCAAAAGAACCTCTTGTCCTAAACAGGCAAGAGCATAAGAAAGGTTAACGGCCGTCGTCGTTTTACCGACGCCGCCTTTTTGATTTGCTACGCATACTATTTCGCCCATTATGTTGTTTCTCCTATTTCACATATTTAATATAAAAATTTTACTTAAGTCAATCTGTTTGTAAGTTTTCATGTGAAAACAGGCCAAAATTTAGCCAAAACAAAAAAGTTTCACGTGAAAACAAATAATATTAGGCAAACTAACTATATATAAAGATAGCGGAACTAACTTTTTGGCTGCCAAAATATTGGCAACTTTTTACATTTTGGGGATATATAAGATATGCGGGCCATAACCGCCACCATAATCTTTCAAACAGGTTCTATTAAAAATAAAATAAAAAACCCCCGCCAAAAAAGCGGGGGTATAAAACTTTGCCTTCAATTTTTGATTATTTAATAACCTTCATTCTGCTAAGAGGCCAGTGTATAAACCACGCTTTACCTTTTATATTGCCTTCAGGCACGGGACCCCAAAAGCGGGAATCGCAAGAAAAATCCCTGTTGTCGCCAAGCACTAAATATTGGCCTTGCGGCACGGTTACGGGGCCAAAGAAATCCCTAAGGTAGATGCCAAGATAATTTTCCAACTCTCTGCTTTCCCATACTTTTTGGTATTCGTCGTGTGGCAGCGGCAGGGGTTGTTCCGTGCGCAAAATATCTTCGTATTTCTCGTATGGTTGCGCATCCAAGGGCTTATTATTGATGTAAATTATTTTGTTTTTAACTTCCACCACGTCGCCAGGCAAACCCACCACTCTTTTAACAAAATCTCTGCCATATTGCGGTCCGCCGCAGTTTATTTGTTCTTTATTTTCGGCGGGGAAGGCAAAAACAATTACATCTCCGCGTTTTACTTGGTTAAAATGCACAAGTTTGTGCTTCATAAAAGGCAGTCTTATGCCGTAAGTTATTTTATTTACAAATAAGTTATCTCCCTCTAAAAGGGTATCGCGCATAGATGCGGAGGGGATTTTGAAGGCCTGTATAAAAAAGAACATTACAACGGCGGCAAAAAAAGCGGCAAAGTAAACAGTTTCCGCCCAGTCCAAATTAACGGCATAAAGCTTTTCTTTCTCTTTCTCATCACCCTGTGCGGCTTTACGGGACATATACCACGCCCCGCCGATGGTCGCGGCTAAAATAAGGGCAAAAGTTTTTGCGCTCAACCCGCCTTCTATGCCATTCTTGGCCATAAAATTAAGCACATAATAAATAAGCGTACCCGCCGTTAAGGCAAAGGCTGCGTTCCACATTACAAAATACGTTTTATTTTGCAAAAAACCTTTCTTTTTAAGATATTTCGCCAGCTTTGCAAATACAAAAGACACTATACCGACTATCAGCAATTTTTCTTCCATTTTCTATCCTCGTGTAATAGCTTCGTTGTTTAATTTTTTAAATCTGTTTTTTATCATCAGCTTTATTATATCCCACAAACCGGGGATATTTTCCGCCGCGAGTTTTAACCAATATCCAAAGGTGACAAGCGGTTTTTTATGCTGCACCTGCATCGGCGCGCCGCCCGCCGCCAACCATTGTTTATAATATTTGCGCCACATAAAACTTGGCAGATTGTTCCAAAATTTATTTGCGCCCATTGTGTGCGCTATATAAGCCGCGCTCGTCGTAACGGGCGAAAGAACGGGGTGTGCGTTAAAATATCTTGGCAGGGTGGAAACTTTTAACTTAAAATTTTGCAAAGCTATATTTATTATCGCCTGATCTATCCACAAAATTTTTGGCGCAAGGCTTTGCGTTTGCAAATAACACCAATTTTTAAGTTCTTTATAGGCGGGTAAAGTATCGTTAAAAGCAATCAGCCCCGTATTATAATTTTGACGGGTAAAATTAAAACCTTTTATCTTGCCGCAAAAGTTAGAGGCCACAATATTGTCGTCGTGAACCATCGCAATGCCCGCTTTATTAAGCTTTAAAATATTTTCGCATTCCTTTTTTACCAGCATATCAATATCAAGGTAAATTACATTTTTATATTGTTCCAAAAGGCCGAAGCATTCGTATTTGGCCATACACAAAACGCTGTACCTTTGAATCATTTGCAAACGGGAAGGGTCAAAAGGCAATGTAAATTGTTTAAATGTTACGGGGACAAGGGAATTTAAGACTGTTTGATTTTCCGCAGAAATATCGGTGTGATAAACCAAAACCTCCCCGCGCGCAAAAAGCTTTGGGGAATTTTCTTTTAAGCTAAGCAGACACGCGGCCAGCGCGAAGGCGTGTTTATCGTCTGCGGCAAGCATAAAAACAAGAGGTTTTTTATCTGCGGTTTCCATTTAAGAATTATAACACTTTGGGCGGATAACTTAAATACGGATTAGAAATTGACGGAAAGAATTTTTATTTCAAACGGTTTCATTTCCAAAACTATGCCGCGTTTTTTTACTTCTTCCGTAGGCATGGAAAGTATGGTATCCGTAAACTCTTCTTTAATAAAAACAGTTTCCTGTTGCGGAACTCTGTCTAAAGGTAAAATAAATTTTGCGGGCGTGGCGCCGTAGTTTATTACAACGGCTTTACAGGTGGAAAGCTGCGTCCAACACCAAGAAAGTATGTTTTTAAAAGACAAATCTTTATCGTCAATAGCCTTTGTGTGTTTTAAGGTCCATTGCCCGCCGTGAAACGCGGGATTATTGATGATAGAAAGGAGTTTTTTATAAAAGGCAAAAATTTCTTCGTCTTTATATTTTTCTTTTTGAATATATTGTATGGGCAGGCGGCGTTTTTCCCCGTAGATTTGGGAGGTGGTAAACAGCCTTGCCCCTGTTATGGTTGCGGCTACGGTTGCGGCCGCCAAAGACTTTTCCTTACCAAAGGCGGTAATAGGGGCTTCTTCGTCGTGGTTGGAAATAAATCTTATAGACCTTTTTTGATATAAATGCTCCGCATTTAAATGGCCTTGTATATCCTGCGGGTTGGAAAGCAATAATCTGTCGTAAAGCGTTTTATCGTATGTGTAATCAAAGCCGAGTTCCTGCACTTCCCACTCAAGGCCCCAGTAAACTTCTGCCGCAAAGGTAAAAAACGGATGTTGCTCTTTAACTTTTTCTATAGCTTCGGGCCAAAATTCGTCAACAGGGGTTTCTTCCTGTATATACTTGCCCCACGCATCACGGAAAACTTTATTCAACATCAACATTACCATATCACACCTTAAACCGTCGCACATAGAAGATACTTTAAGCAAAGTATCCAGTAAATATTTGCGCGCTTTAAGGTTAAAATGGTTTATTTGTACGGTATCCGTCCATGGCGGGTAATGCGGGTCGCGTCCGTGGGCCAGCCAATCGCCGTTTGCCGTCTTAAAAAATTCAGTTTTATTTTGCGGCTCGCCCTTGTGGCGTATAAAAATATCGGGGTCCGTCAAGGTAAGGGGATTGTCTATGGAAAGGTGATTGCCCGCGAAGTCTAAAATAAGGCTTATGCCGAATTCGTTTAGTTTTTCGCGCAGTTTAGCAAGGGCTTCGTCCCCGCCCAAAGAAGAACTTACGCGGTAGTCATATATAGAATACTGCGAACCCATTATGTCTTCTTTAGAATATCCCGGTTGCACTTTGGCAAGATAATTGTTTATTCCCTCGTCATTTTTGGCTATATTGCGCGATGCAGGGCTTTCCTGCCACACACCCATCAGCCAAACAGCGTCAAAACCGCCCGATTTTATTTCAAACAAGTAGCTTTCGGGGATATCGGCCAGTGTAATGTCCCTGCCGAGGTCCCTTTTTATCTTGTTAAACCATTCATGCGTATTTATTTCCAGAATATGAGGATTAGTTCTCATATTATTGCCCCTTTAGATATTCTAGTTATATCACTTTAGCAGGGAAAAGTCCACCCTTTTAAATTTTTTAAAATATTTATGTAAAAAATTCTAAAATAGGCTTATGGATAATTTAGCTCAAATTCAGGCATTTTACAATAAGGACACCTCTTCGCTCCGTCGGAGCTATCAGCCGTTTTATAATCTTAAAATCAATATGATAAGCGCAGGCAGCTATGGCAGCGGGGTAAGCGAAAGCACAGGCGCGCTTAACACTTATTTTAACGAGCTTGGTTTAAAATCATTTTGGCAGGTTCTTAAAGGGGGGGAGGATTTTTTATCTCTGTCCAAACATTTGGCTAATTCTTTTTGTTCCATCAACACAAAAGCGAATAAAAGTGATTTGGAAGCTTTTGAAAGGCACTCTTCCGCCTTGCGGATAGATGCGGACTGCGATATTCTTTACATCCACGACCACCACGGTCTTATAGCCGCTTCCAAAATAAAAGGCATTAAAAAAATCTACAGATGCCATTTTGACGTTTCCTGCGCGTCGCAGGATATTTGGGACTTTTTCCGCCCGTATATGGAAAGTTTTGACGCAGTCATTTTTTCCTCCCCGCAATTTCACAAACCGTTAAACGCTAATCTTTTTTATATTTTGCCGTCAATAAATCCGCTTTCCGTAAAAAACACTTTTGTTCCGCGCCCCGCAGCTTTAGACGTGTTGCAGTCTTTCGGCATACCCGCAGATAAACCTATCATCTCTCAGGTTTCGCGCTTTGACAGGCTAAAAGACCCTTTTGGCGTAATAGATACTTTTAATATTGTCCGTAAAGAAGCCCCCTGCCGCCTTATCTTTGCGGGCGGACACGCGCAGGACGACAGCGAATCACGTCAGGTTTACGAAGAGGTTAAGAAAAAGGCCAACGGGGATAAGGATATTTTTATCCTTGCCATAGATAAGCAAGATTATAATATAGCCGCCATACAAAGCATAAGCGACGTGATTATCCAAAAATCTTTAAGCGAAAGTTTCGGCCTTGCCATTACCGAGGCTCTATGGAAAAATAAACCCGTCGTAGCCAGCGATATCGGCGGTATAAAATTTCAAATAAAAGACGAACAAACAGGACTGCTTTGCAAAGATATTCCCACCTGCGCGCAAGCGGTTTTGCGTCTTCTTAAAGATAAGGCTCTTGCCAAAAAGCTTGGGACAAACGGACACAATTTGGTTAAAGAGGAATTTTTGATAACCGCGGAATTGCAAAAGCATTTAGAAATCTTTAAAAAAATACTACAATAGAGGTAACCCGCTTTTAAAACAGGTTAACCGCCGTATCCCGCCCCAAAAGCGGAGATAGGCGTCTGAAAGGTTATTTTTTTATGATACAGAAAGGCGACCACCTTATAATAGCAGGCCTTGGTTTAGAGTTTGCAACGGTTATGTGTCTTGGCTTTTTCGGGGGCTATTTTTTAGATAAAAAATATCACACAATGCCAATTTTTACCCTTGCTTTAAGTGCTGCCGCCTTTGCTCTGGGCATGTATTTAGTTGTTAAAGCGGCAAAACAGGCTGTAAACAAAAACGGTATTAAAAAATGATAGAAGAACTTTTATCCCACCATATACTGGACCACAGTTTCCACGTCTCTTTTTTAGGCGCGCATCTTCCGATAACGGCGCATTCTGTCTTTATGTTCGCCTTAAGCATCTTCCTGTTGATTTTTCTGCCTTGGGTCGTCTGCCGTAAGGGCGGGCTTATCAAAACGGCTGTTGAGGGTTTTGTCCTCTTCGTCCGTGACGAAATTGTCCTTCCCAATCTGGGACACGAAGGCCATAAACTTGTTCCGTTTTTCTGCACGCTTTTTATCTTTCTTCTGCTTGCCAATTATATAGGTTTAGTCCCCGGTACGCGCACAATTACCGCCAATATTTCTATAACGGCGGGCATGGCTTTGGTAAGCTTTTTTCTTATAGTAGGTTTGAGTATAAAAGAAAACGGATTTTTCGGCTTTTTTAAAACTTTTATCCCAGGCGGCGTTCCCGCTTGGCTTGTTCCGCTTTTATTCCCTTTAGAAATTATCAGCCTTGCCATAAGAATTTTTGTACTCGCCGTCCGTCTTTTTGCCAATATGGCGGCAGGGCATATAGTGCTTATCGGCTTATTTTCTTTTATCTTTATCTTGGGCGAACGCAGCCTTATTGCGGGCTATGGTTCCGCCGTCCCCGTTTTGGGTATGACGCTTTTTGTAAGTATTTTAGAATTACTTGTAGCCGCGATACAGGCCTATGTTTTTACATTACTTACGGCCATCTTCGCAGGGCTGCAAATGCACGCACATTAATACAGGAGGAGTAAACTATGGAACTTGAAGTTCTTAAATATGTCGCAGCAGGTATCGGCGCGGGATTATCAGTAATCGGCGCAGCCATCGGTATCGGCAAAATCGGCGCCGCTTCTTTAGAAGCTACCGCCCGCCAGCCCGAAATGGCAGGCACAGCCAGAATCACAATGATTATCGCGGCAGCTTTGGTGGAAGGCGCAACCTTCTTCGCCCTTGTTATCTGCCTTATGATGACTTTATAAACTAAACCGTAAAGGAAAGTATGGACGCATTATTAAAACCCGATACAGGGTTAATGTTTTGGACCATAGTCAACTTTCTTATACTTGCTTTTCTGCTTGCAAAATTTGCGTGGAAGCCTCTTTTAAAATCCCTTAAAGAAAGGGAAGATAAAATAGCAAATGATGTCGCTTCCGCCCAGCAGGCCAGAAACGAGGCCCAAAGAATCCAAAAGGAACTTGAAGCCCGTCTGGAAAGCATAGCAAAAGAAAGTTCGGCTAAACTCAAAGAAGCCGCCGCCTTAGGAGCCAAGGAAAGGGAAGCTATCCTTTCTGCCGCCAAAGCGGAGGCCCATACTCTTATCAACCAAGCCCGCGCAGAAATTGAAGCGCAGACGGAAAAAGCAGTAGAAGCCGTAAAGAAAGAAGTTATTAACACAACCATGCTGGCGGTTAAAAAGGTTATCGCTAAAGAAGCCGATGCCCAAACCAATGCCAAACTGGTGGAAGATCTGTTAAAGGACATTAAGGTTAAATGAAGACCAACACACTCCTCTTAGCCAAAAGATATGCCGCCGCTTACGACGCTCTTGCAAAAGACGCCAAAGAGGCGCAGGTAAATCTTGCCGCCTACAACAAAGCTCTTGAAGATTTGGAAGGCGCAAAAGCATATATAAACAATCCGTGTCTGCCTTTTAAGGTAAAAGCGGATATATTGGCTAAGGTTTTGGAAGACGGCAAAGCGGCATCTCTTATAAAGCTGCTTGTGTCGGCAAAAAGGTTTTATTTGGCTCAGGCGGTTTCTTTGCAGATAAGCGAGTTAATAGATAAAAGGCTTGGTTTGCAAAGAGTAAGCGTAATATCAGCCGCTCCAGTTAACGATACCTCCCGCGCCGCCCTAAGCAGCGCTTTGGAGCAGTATTTTAACAGTAAAGTAGCGGTTACATTTACGCAGGACGAAAACCTCCTCGCGGGGGTAGTTGTGTGCCGCGGCGATTTACGCATAGACGGCAGCGCGGCAGGCCGCATAGAGCAACTTACTAAAAATTTAACAGAAAGGTAAAAAGAATATGGGTATCAGACCTGATGAGATAACCTCAATCATTAAGAACAAAATAGAAAACTTTGTACCTCAGGCACAGACGGACGAGGTCGGCACCGTAATCAGCGTTGGCGACGGCATAGCCAGAATTTACGGCCTTAACAATGCCGTTGCAGGGGAACTTTTAGATTTTCCAAACGGCCTTAAAGGCTTGGTATTAAATTTGGAATACGACAATATCGGCTGCGTGCTTATGGGGTCCGATACGGAAATTAAAGAAGGCGACAGCGTAAAACGTACGGGCAAAGTTATCAGCATACCCGTAGGGGAAGAACTTTTAGGCCGCGTGGTTGACCCGCTGGGCAATCCCTTAGACGGCAAAGGTTCTATTAAAACCACCCAAACCCGCCCTATGGAAATGGTCGCCCCCGGCGTTGTAGAACGCCAACCCGTAGTCCAGCCTCTTCAGACAGGCATTAAAGCCATTGACGCAATGGTGCCTATAGGCAAAGGACAAAGAGAACTTATCATCGGCGACCGCCAAACAGGCAAAACAGCCATAGCTTTAGATACAATTATCAACCAAAAACAGCAGGGCGAAGGCGTAGTTTGTATTTATGTCGCCATCGGCCAAAAACAAAGCACGGTTGCGCAGGTTGTGCAAACTTTAACGGATTTCGGCGCAATGCCTTATACCATAGTGGTAGCGGCAACGGCCTCCTCCCCCGCTTCCTTGCAATATGCCGCGCCTTATGCGGGCTGCGCAATGGGCGAATATTTTATGTGGAAGGGTAAAGACGTACTTATTATTTACGACGACCTTTCCAAACACGCGCAAGCTTACAGACAAATGTCCCTCTTGCTCCGCCGCCCCCCGGGCCGCGAAGCTTACCCCGGCGACGTTTTTTACTTGCACTCCAGACTTTTGGAACGCGCCTGCAAACTTAGCGAAAAGAACGGCGGCGGCTCTTTAACCGCTTTGCCTATTATTGAAACGCAGGCTAATGATATTTCCGCCTATATTCCTACTAACGTTATTTCCATTACCGACGGGCAGATTTATCTTGACGCAAATATCTTCCGCTCGGGTATGAAGCCCGCCATCGACGTCGGCTTTTCAGTATCGCGCGTCGGCGGTTCCGCCCAAAAGAAGGCAATGCGTAAAGTTGCGGGTACATTAAGAATTGACTTGGCGCAGTTTCAGGAACTTGAAGCTTTTGCGCAATTCGGTTCGGAATTAGATAAAGAATCACAGGCGCAAATTGCCCGCGGGCAGAGAATGAAAGAACTTTTAAAACAGCCGCAATATAAACCTATGCTCGTGCAGGAACAAGTACTTGTTCTTTTTGCGGGTACCAAGGGTTATGTTGACGGCATTGCCGTAAATAAAGTTCTTGAATATCAAAACGAACTTCTTTCCTTCGCCAGAACAAAATATCCGCAAGTGCTTGAAGCTATCGCGAAAGAAAAAGTACTTTCCGCCGAAACGGAACAAAAAATCACCGCGCTATTAGAAGAATTTAAACCTATGTTTAAGGAGAATAAATAAATGCCCCAGAAAAAATATTTAATAACCGGCGGAGCCGGCTTTATAGGCAGCAACTTGGCCTTTGAATTACAAAATCAAGGACACAGCGTTACAATAGTTGATAATTTTTCCACGGGACATTTTAAAAATCTTATTGGTTTTAAGGGCGATGTCGTAGCCGCCGATGTTTTTGAAGATATGATTGGCGACGATTATTTTGACGCTATCTTCCACGAAGCCGCCATAACGGATACCAACATTCACGACCAAAAACTTATGATGCAGATGAATGTGGAAGCCTTCAAAAACATATTAATGTACGCTGCGGAAAACGAAATTAAGAGAGTTGTTTATGCCTCTTCCGCCGCCACTTACGGTAACGGCGCTTGCCCTATGAATGTAGCGCAGGTTCCCGCGCCGGAAAATATTTACGGCTTTTCCAAAGCCATTATGGACAATGTCGCGCGCGAATTTGCAAGCGAAAATCAGGATATGACAATCGTCGGCCTCCGCTATTTTAACGTCTATGGCCCGGGTGAATATTTTAAAGGCAAAACATCAAGCATGATGTACCAGCTTTATCACCAGATGAAAGCGGGCAACAGACCCAAAATATTCCGCGCAGGCGAACAGGAAAGAGATTTCGTCTACATTAAAGATATTGTTAAAGCCAATCTTTGCGCCTTAACGGCAAAAGAAAGCTGCGTAGTAAACGCAGGCAGCGGCAAGGCCCGCAATTTTAACGATGTCGTTAAATGCTTAAACAATGAACTCGGCACCAATCTTCCGCCCGAATATATAGAAAATCCCTACAGCTTCTACCAGATGAAGACCGAAGCTGACATAGCTTATTCCACGGAAAAAATCGGTTATACGCCCGACTATACTTTAGAAGCAGGCATAGCCGATTACGTTAAAGTTTTGGAAGCCAGAAACGCAAAATAAATAAAGGTTTTATATGGAATCATTACGCGACATCAGGCAGGAAGTTAAAGCAATCAAATCAACAAGGCAGATAATGCTTACGATGAAGATGATTTCTTCCGCCCGCATAAAAAAAGCCCAACACCAAATGGAAGAGGGCAGACCTTTTGCGCAAAAAATGGCTGTTATGATAGACAATCTGCGTAAGGATATACAAGACCCGCAAAGCGCAATCCGCAACAGCACGGCATATCGCTTTTTTGATAATTCCGCCGCGGATAAAAATGCCGTCGGCCTGCTTTTGATAACGGCAGATAAAGGCCTGTGCGGCGCGTTTAACGCCGTAGCTTTAAGGGAAACTTTAAAGTGGATTCGCGATAATGAAGATAAGGAAAAATATGTTTTTGTAGTCGGCAAAAAAGGCCGCGATTTTCTGCGCCGTCTTAAACTGCCTCGTCTTACGGTAATAGGCGAACTTATCGGCATCTTCCCGCGTGCGGGCTATGTCCACGCGACAATGATAAAAGACACCTTTGTTAAAATAGCGCAGGAAAAGAACATAAGCACCGTGGACGTTATTTATAATAACTTCAAGTCAATGGCGTCGCAAACGCTTATGAACAAAAGATTTTTACCGTTTAATTTTGAAGAAATCGCAGGCGAGGAAGACCTTTCAGACTTTGTTTTTGAACCCGATATGCTTGAAATCTTTTTAACCCTGCTCCCGCGTTATTTAAGCGCTGCGGTTTACAGGTTTTTACTGGAATCTCAGGCGGCGGAACTTGCCGCGCGTATGAACGCTATGGAGTCGGCAAGCAAAAACGCAAGCGATATAGTGTCTGCCTTAAGCGTAAAATTAAATAAGGTCAGACAGGCAAGCATTACCAACGAAATTAACGAAATTGTCAGCGGCGCTAATGCGCTTAATAATTAAAAGGAAACACCTATGAATACAGGAAAAGTGGTACAGATAATCGGGCCTGCGGTAGACGTACAGTTTGACAGCTCCGCCCTGCCCGCCATTAATAATGCTTTAGAAATTAAGCTGGACGACAAAAACACCGTTGTGGTTGAAGTCGCCCAACAGCTTGGCGATAACATCGTCCGCGCGGTGGCCTTGGCTCCTACCGACGGTATTGCGCGCGGCGCGCAGGTGGTTGATACAGGCTCCCCGCTTAAAGTTCCCGTGGGCGACGGCTGCTTGGGACGCCTTATGAACGTTTTAGGCCAGCCGCAGGATTACAGAGGCCCCATCAATGCCGCTATGCACACCTCTATCCACACTCCTCCCCCGACTTTGGAAGAACAGCAAACCACACCCGCTTTGTTTGAAACGGGTATTAAAGTTATAGACCTTATCGCGCCTTATATGAAGGGCGGCAAGGTAGGTTTGTTCGGCGGCGCGGGCGTAGGCAAAACAGTTATTATTATGGAGCTTATTAACAACGTTGCCCGTCAGCACCACGGCAGTTCCGTATTTGGCGGCGTAGGCGAACGTAGCCGCGAAGGTAACGATTTATGGTTGGAAATGCAGGAAAGCAAACTTTCCGACGGTAGCAGCGTTTTGGATAAAACCGTGCTTGTCTACGGCCAAATGAACGAGCCACCAGGCGCAAGAGCCAGAGTCGCTTTAACGGCTTTAACGCAGGCGGAATATTTTAGAGATCAAAAAGGCCAAGACGTGCTTTTGTTCTTAGATAATATTTTCCGTTACGTTCTTGCAAATTCGGAAGTTTCCGCCCTTCTGGGACGTATGCCTTCCGCCGTCGGCTATCAACCCACTTTAAATACGGAAATCGGTGCTTTGCAGGAAAGAATTACATCAACCAAAAAAGGCTCTGTAACTTCCATTCAGGCCGTTTACGTCCCCGCAGACGACCTTACCGACCCAGGTGTAGCCGCAACCTTTACTCACTTGGACGCGACCACAGTTCTCTCCCGCCAGTTAGCCAGCTTGGGTTTATACCCCGCGGTTGACCCGTTGGATTCCACGTCAAGAATTTTGGACGCCAGAATCATCGGGCAGGAACATTATGACACCGCGCAAGGCGTGCGCAAAATCTTGCAAAAGTATAAAGACTTGCAGGACATCATCGCAATCCTTGGTATGGACGAACTGAGCGAAGAAGATAAAACCATAGTAGCGCGCGCAAGAAAGATACAAAAGTTTCTTTCCCAGCCGTTCTTCGTGGGCGAAAAATTTACGGGCCTTCCCGGCAAATATGTAAAAATTGCCGATACAATTAAAGGCTTTAAAGGGATTCTCTCAGGCGATTACGACCATATACCGGAACAGGCTTTCTTCGGCTGCGGCGGTATAGAAGACGTGCTTGCCAACTACGAGAAAATGCAAAACAAACAGGCATAATATATGTCAGAAAAAAAGTTAAGACTTCAGATAATAACGCCGCAAAAACCCGTGCTTGATAAGCAGGTGGACTTTGTTGCCCTGCCCGCTTATAACGGGGAAATGGGCGTTCTGCCCGGCCATATCCAGTATGTGGCAAAGCTTAACTACGGCGTTCTGCGTTATATTGACAACGGCGTTGAAGAAGACTTTGCCGTGCTTGGCGGCTTTGCGGAAATTGCAAAAGATACCGTAAGCGTTTTTGCAGAAGGCGCAACCTTAGCGCAGGAAGTGGACGAAGAGGCCGAAAGGCAAAAAATTGCGCAGGCAAAAGCGTCTTTATCCTCTCAAGATCCGGATATCAATATGGAACTTGCGGAGATGGAAATAAAAAAATCCCTGTTAATGTTAAAGGTAAAAAACAGAAACCAGAAACATTAATAAAATTTTTTCAAATAAAAAACCGCTGCTTATTTTCTTTGGCAGCGGTTTTTTAATGTGCAAATTTTCTGCAGTTTTTATTACGGCCAGGCGATAACTTCCATCTGTATGCCGCTTTTCTTTGCCACGGAGGTAAGTTTATCCACGGCGTCCTGCGCGGGCAGCGTAAAGCCTTTTATCCTCTTTAAATTCCAATATACTTTTGTTCCGCGCGGTAAGGTTTTTACGCTTTGCGCTATATTTTCCATACCCACAATTATATCGGGGGAAGATGTTATATCCGTAAAGGTAGATATTCCCGTTGCCGTTTCAAACAAAGCAAAGGCCCAATTCTGCCCGTTGTACCAAGAGTACATTTCGTAGCTGGCTCCGCTTGCGCGCGGGGCGGTAAGTTCTTGCGGGTGCGTAATATCTTCAAGCCCCAAATTATCGGTGGTGGCGTAGCATCCGCCCAAAACAAATAAAGAGATAAGTAAAATTAAATGCTTCATTATTTCCTCCCCGCTTTAAGGGTTTTAGGGAATATCGGCAGCTTTTTTATAAACTCTTCGGGCCA
>JAEXBW010000102.1 GCA_023393825.1 Elusimicrobiota bacterium
ATTATAAAGCTGTATCATTGTTTCCCTTATTGTATTCTAACGGTATTTGTTTAAAAAATAAATCGCACGCGGCTTTGCCCGTGGCGTTTGCAAGGCTTTCGCTTAATATGCATTGCACGTCCATCTCCGAGAGCGGATTAACGGGGCCTGCGGGCGAAATGGCATAAGTAAAACCCGTTGCGTGATATGTGCGGCGCGCGGTATTATAGGCCGCGTCTAAAGCGGTTTGAAAGTTTTGCATATCGGAGTAAGAGGCATTTTCCCCCAACGGTATTTTTTTGGAGGCCATTACAACCACGGCTTCCCCGTAGGTGCTGTTGGTGCTTTCTACAACTTCGTTATCGGTGCCTGTTAAATCTTCCATACCGACGGGCTGGGCTGTTTCAATTTCTTCTTCCTGCACTACGGAAGGCACGGGAGGAACTATAGGCACTTGCTTTGTTTCCGCCTGCTGTTCTTTGCGGATGTCTTCGTACTGTTCGTAGCTGATGCCTTTATATTTTTTGTAATTTTTTTCGCTATATGTATTACACGCGCCAAGCGCAACGGCGGCGCAAATTATGGAAAGAAGTAATTTTTTCATTTAATTTATCCTCGCTTTTACTGTTACGACCGCGTGGCATACCATAGCCTCGCCGCGGCCGACTTCGCCAAGGCCTTCGTGGCTTTTGGCTTTAAAACTGATATTGGGCAATCCTATCCCAAAAACTTTGTTGAGGGATTTTCTTAACGCGTCGTAGTGCGGGCGTATCTTGGGTTCTTCGGTAACAAGCGTGCAGTCTATATGCACGATTTCCGCCTGCTTTTCTTTAAGCACTTCTAACACGCGCTGAGCAATAACCACGCTGGATATGCCTGCAATATTTAAATCTGTAGGAGGGTAAAAAACGCCAATTTCCCCCGCGGCTATTGCGCCTAAGGCGGCGTCGCACACGGCGTGCAAAACAACGTCGCCGTCGCTGTGGCCCAAAAGACCTTTGGGGTGCGGTATTTCCATACCCGCTATAATAAGTTTGCGGCCTTCCACCAGACGGTGAATATCAAAACCGAAACCGACTTTTATTTGCGTTTTTGCTCTTTTTTGCATAATGCCTCTGCTATTATAATATCTTCAGGTGTGGTAATTTTTATATTTTTGTAGTCGGAAACTACAACAGCCACCTTAACGCCAAGCTTTTCTACAAGTTGGGATTCGTCTGTAGCGTCCTTTAAATCGCCGTATTTATTAAGGGCTTTTTTCAGTATTTCCGTGCGGTAGCACTGCGGCGTTTGCGCGGCATAAAGCACGCTTCTGTCTAAAGTTTCCGTAATTTTGCCGCCCGATACTTTTTTAATAGTATCTTTGACGGGAACGGCAAGCACTGCAGCTTTATTTTTTGCCGCGCTTGCAAGGCCCGCTTTAATATCTTTGGGGCTTACAAGAGGACGTGCGCCGTCGTGTACTGCTACAAGTTCAAATTTGGGATTAAGCGCGTTAACGCCGTTGATTACGGACTGCAGGCGGGTTTCCCCCGCTAAAGCGTGTGTGAGGTTTTTGTAATGCTTAGATATTTTTTTAAAAATATCTTCGCCCGTTACTACTACAATTTGCCCGACTTGCGGAATTTTTAAAAACGCCTCTATGCTGCGTTCCAACACGGGTTTACCGTTAATCGGAAGCATTTGTTTGGGACGGCCCATTCTTTTACCGCTGCCGCCCGCGACAATAATCACAGAGGCGTTTTTCATAAAAACTTATTCCTGTACGGGTTGTTTGGTTTTGGCAAAAATCATTCTGCCCGCGGAGGTTTGCAATATGGAATATACTCCCACTTCCACACGTTTGCCAACCCACTTGCGGCCGTCTTCCACCACAACCATTGTACCGTCGTCAAGATAGCCTATGCCCTGTTCTTTTTCTTTACCGTCTTTCATAACAAAAAGGGACATACTTTCCCCAGGTAAAACAACTGGCTTTAAGGCTGTTGTTAAGTCGCTTATGTTAAGGACGGGAACATCGTCTATAACAGCGGCTTTGTTTACGTTAAAATCTATGGTAACCGCCTGCCCGCCAAAGTGTTTGGCAAGGTAAACGGTTTGCTCGGCAATATTATCGCCCTTAGCTTCTTTTGTGGTAACGCGAACGGGAATGGTTTTAAGTTCTTTAAGGCGGGTAATAATATCCAAACCTCTTCTGCCTTTTGCTTTTTCAAGCTGGTCTTTAGAGGAGGCCAAAACATTAAGTTTATCAATTACAAATTGCGGTATAACCAAAACACCGGGCAAGAAACCAGTTTCGCAAAGGTCAACCACTCTGCCGTCTATGAGGGAACTCATATCAAGCACTTTAATGTGGCTGCCTTTTTTGGAAAGGCCTTCAAGTTCGCGCGCTTTTATAATGCTTAAAAAACCGCCCAGCACGGTAAGAATACCCGCTGCGGCTGTTTTATAGTCGTACCAATAATTGCTGATATCGGGTATAGCCATTTTATACACGGCGTAGTCGCAAAGGAAATAAAGCACATATCCTGCAAGCGAGCCGAAAATGCCTATCATCAAAGAGACAAACTTTAAGCTGCTGATAAAATATTCCGCAGCGACCAGAATAACACCGCACAACAAACCCAACATAATGCTGTGCTTATCCTGAGAAACAAAAATATAGATTAGAAAGGGAAACCCTATTATAGAAGAAACCCTGAATATCCAAAGGGGCATAAAAAATTCCTCCGAGAATTAAAATCCCTGGGCGGCACTTCTCGCCGATGCCGACAGGTATGTTTATATTCTACTATTTATACCGTTTTAATACAAAAGTTTAAAAATATTAAGGCATAAAAAACGGGGGAGAATTTTTTATTCTCCCCCATTAGTAAAACTTATTTTTTAATTTTTAGTACAGCTTACAGTCTTCTATCGGTTGTATCAACCCTTGATTGTTTATGCCAAGTGAACAAGGGCAACAATTACCGTAAGAGTCCTGTCCGCATTCGCAAAGGTCCAAGACCAAGCAGCTTCCGTAGGTACCCCACTGGCAAGACGGGCTGCATCTTCTGATTTGTGTCCCTCTCTGCCCGAGTTTGGTACATGTTCTTGACTGTGTATCTCCGGGGTTACAAACACCCGTCGCCGCAGAGCAAGCCGTCCAAGAGCCGCCTGAGCAGGTCTTATAGCTGCAATATCCGCTACATTCTATTTGCGCGCCGGGGCAGCAAGCAGGTTCTACGCAAGTACTCCAAGAACTGCCGTTCCATGTGGATGTGCCGCAGTTACCGCAGGATTTTGTATCGCCCGCGCAGTACGCAGGTTCGTTACAAGGACCCCACAGATTGCCTGAGCAGGTTTGCGTTCCGCATCTGTTGCAAGAGCGTGTTGCGCCGTTAGAACATTCAAAGCCTTGGCAAACCAAATAGCTTCCGGAACCGGAGTTCTGCGGATAGTAAGACCAAGTTTCATTTCCTTCAGAGCAAACAGCCGCGTTGCAATAGAATCTGTCTCCGACAGGGCCGGGGCAATCGCAAGAGTATTCATATACTTTGCTTGCACAGCTGCCGCTGGCAGACTTCATACACTTATATCCTATGCCCATGGCATTACAC
>JAEXBW010000122.1 GCA_023393825.1 Elusimicrobiota bacterium
AATAATCAGTTAAAAAAGAATGCAAGACAAACAAATATCACTATTTGAACTTTTTATAACCTTTGCCAAAATAAGCATTATGACATTTGGCGGCGGTTATGCCATGCTGCCTATTATGAAGAAAGAGCTAATAGAAAAACGCGGCTGGATGACAGATAAAGAGTTTATGGATTTTTTTGCAATATCCCAAATGACCCCCGGGGTAATTGCGGTTAATGCCGCCTCTCTGCTGGGGTATCGCTTAAGCGGGCTTAAAGGTGCGCTTGCAGCAACCTTTGGCGTTGTAACTCCGTCGGTAATATTTATTTACATAATTGCCGCGGGCCTTAGCGTGTGGATGCACAATCCGCTTATATTCCAAGTTTTTACCGCATTAAAGATAGGCGTTTGCGTATTAATAATAAATGCAGTCTTCCCGTTTTTTAAGCAGGGCATTATAAATGTATTTTCTTTTATTATCTTTGCCTTTGCGCTTTGCGGTTTTATGTTTTTAAAAATTTCCCCCGTCATTATCCTTATTATGTGCGGCGCGGCAGGACTGTTGCGCGGCGCGGTTAAGGGGGCAAAATGATTTATTTACTTTTATATTGGGAGTTTGCAAAGATAGGCCTATTTGCGCTTGGCGGCGGGCCTGCCACATTACCGTTTTTATTCCAGCTCTCCTATAAAACAGGCTGGTTTACGCCCGCGCAGGTAACTGATATGTTGGCAATATCGCAAATATCCCCCGGGCCGCTTGGAATAAATATGGCCGCATATACGGGCCTGCATACTGCAGGCTTTTGGGGCGGCATAATTGCGGTGCTTGGCATTATAACGCCGCCTGTAATAATAATAGTGCTTATAGCAAGGCAGCTTAAAAAGTTTTCCCAAAACAAATATATTAATGCCGCTTTTGACGGGCTGCGCCCCGCCGTTTGCGCGCTTATAACCGTTGCCGTGTGGGAAACTGCTAAAACAGCTTTGCTTAATAAAGAACTTTACGCGCAGAGCGGCAGCCTGACGGATTTATTTGTTATAAAAAGTTTTATCTTTTTCTTTTGCCTGATGATACTTACCAATAAATATAAAAAGCACCCTTTGTTTTATATAGGGCTAAGCGCCTTGGCGGGATTATTTATTAAGTTTTAGTTTTAATTTGCGAAAAAACGGACATATAAAAAGCCCCTCTTAAAAAAGAGGGGCTTTTTACTTTTATAGCGTTAGTTAAAAAGTATATTTTACACTTAAGCCTGCAAGGTGGCCTGAGCCGTCTCTATAAGAAACAGGGGTGCCGCCTGTGGGTTTTGTATTGCCACCCAAGCTTGTGCCGAGCAAGTAGGTATAAGAAAGATCTAAGGTATAGCTATCATTGATTTTCCAACCCAAACCCGTGCCGAACAGATGTCTGTCGTCAACGGGAATAAGGACGTCCATATAGTCATTATTAACGGGGGATTTATCAAAGATATAGCTGCCTCTTACCTTAAGAGCGCTTGTAAGCGTGTATTCCGCGCCTAAGCCGATTCTGTAAGTGTCTTTCCACTCTTTCTTGTCACTTATCGTACCGCTTGAGCCAGGAGCGCCAGGCATCTTCTTATAATCAATGGCAATAGCGTCATAGCTGCTCCAGAAGATGTTCATCCAATTAAACTCTACCAATAAATCATCGGTAGGTTTATAGGATACGCCCATTGCTAACTGCGCAGGCAGGGATATATCTCCATGAATATCGCTGTTAGAGAAGCCAGGAACTGTCATATTATATTTTGCAGTACCTTCCAAAGATTGTTTGGTTCTAAAGCGGAAGCTTGTACCAAAGTTAACTTTGTCATTTGCTTTATAAGCTAAAGCCACGATAGGGCTTATGCCAACGCTATCACCCTGAATATCTGTGTTCATTCCGGGGGCATAGGGAAGCATCTTCTTTTCTTCAAAGTCAAAGTACATAACTTCAACGCCTGCGGAGGCGGAAAGTCTGTCCGTAACTTTATAGGCAACGGTAGGCTGTAAAGAAAGCGAGGTTACCGCAACCTGATAGGCGTTATAAGCGCCTGCCCAAGATTTGTCGCCGTATTCATTGCTAAGGCCGAATCTTGTGAAAAGACCGATACCTGCGTACCAATCTTCGTTGATTTGCTGTGTGTAGTAGAAACTGGGGAGAGTCCAAATACCGTCTTTCGGGTCAGTTTCCTGGCCGTTATATTTAACGGTAGCGTCAGCGGTTACAATCGTGGCGCCGAGTTGGAGTTGAGAGCCTTTAAGATCCGTAATTAAGGCCGGGTTTAATGCTATGGAAGCAGGTTCTGCTTCTCCTGCGAGGACGGCGCCGCCCATTGCGTTGCCTCTCGCGCTGAATTCGTATAAGCCAAAGCCTGCACCTAACGCGGTGTTCGCGGCGAATACAAAGGGTAGTACAAGTACTGAGTATTTACTTAATTTATTCATTACTCCTCCTGATACAAAACAGGTGCGCATTATAACAGGCACCTGTTTTTATTTTATCATTTTGAGTAAAGGTACGCTACTTTACGGCATAACGCTGGTATATCTTTAAGTCAAATACTTTGGCTACGGCAAAGAGATGGTCGAAAATATCGGATTGTATATTTTCGTAATTAACCCACGCGGTATCGGCGGAGAAAGCATAAACTTCCAAAGGGACGCCTTCTGTTGTCGGCTCCAACTGGCGCACCATACAGGTAAAGTTTTTGGCTATCTTGGGGTTGCTTTTAAGATATTCAAAACAATATGCCCTAAATGTGCCAAGGTTGGTTAAACGGCGGGAGTTAAACACGCTTTCGCCCTTGTCCGCATTATAAGCGGCCAGTTCTTTTTCTTTATTTTCAAGGTAATCTTTAATAAGGTGTATCTCTTTAAGTTTTTCTATATCCTGCTTTTCCAAAAACCTTATTGTGGTTAAGTCTATATTCATAGCGCGCTTAATTCTTCTTGCGCCCGCTTCGCTCATACCGCGCCAGTTTACAAAGGAGTTAGCTATAAGATTATAGGCGGGAACGTTAACTATAGTATTATCCCAGTTGCGCACGCGCACCGTGGTTATAAGTATATCCACAATTTCGCCGTCTGCGCGCTGCCCGGGGACTTCTATCCAATCGCCAACGCGCACCAAATCGTTTACCAAAAGCTGAAAGCCCGAAGTAAGGCCTAAAATAGAATCTTTAAACACCAAAAGCAATACTGCGGAAAGCGCGGTAAGTCCGCCAAAAAGGTACATTGGCTGCTTATTAATAAGTACAGACATCACAAGTATTGAAGTTATTATCCAAAGCACAACCTTTACTGCCTGTATAAGGCCCTTAACGGGCAATTTTAAACCCGTGGCATATTTGCGGGAAAGGAAGCTTAAGAAAGAATTTATAACAAGCATTATGGCAACTATAACGCTACTGTCCAATACGCGCACGACAAGAGAAGTAACTTTAGGGTAAGTATCTTCCAGCACAAAGCCGCTTACTATGGAAAGCACCACAACGGAAAAAGCAAAAAAGATATTGCTGATAAGCTTTTGTTCCGCCATTAAATGCAGCCAGCCGCCCTTATGTTCTTTTTGTTTAATGGTTTTTTCTATTGTCCATTGCATGGCAAAAGACAAATACCTTAAGAACAAAAGCGAGGCAAAGATAACGCAAACTATAAATATGTATCTGCTTAACGGGTGGGAAGGGTCTATATAGTCCCAAAAAGTGGTTTCGTGTGTCATACATTCTCCCTTTCAATTATGATATTATAAGTATATAAATTTTGAGGAGGTTTTTTAATGAAGAAACTTATACTTGCCTTCGCTTTTTGCGGCTCTCTTGCCCTTTCAGCCCATGCCCTAAGCATTACAGACCCGTTGTTTATGCCCCAGCAGGGCGCGGTAACTGCGGAAACCGCCGCAGGCTTTACACATCACAGCTTTGGTTTAAACCAAAATATTACGGTGGGCGTAACAGATAAATTAAGCTTTGGGGCCGATATCGGCTGGGCCAAAATTGAACACGGCCACAGCGGCCTGCAAGACCCTTCTGTTTCCGCACGCTACCGCTTTTTAGACGGCACTGCCGAAGGTTTATTTTTGGATTTGCAGGGATATATAAGCCCTGAAATTTTTGACTCCCCCTTTAACGGAGATGGCGGCAGCGCAAAAGGCACAACATCCTTCGGGCTGCACAGCATTGTAGGCAGCACGGAGGCCGCGTCTAACTTAACGCTTGCCGCAAGCGCGGGTTTTGATTATTACGGCGATACGGAATATATAGACTCTGGCAGTATTTGGAGTTTAACGGGCGCCGCAAAGTATTATATTAATGATGTCCACTCCATACAGGCCGCCCTTGCATTGCGTGGTTATGCGGGTTTTGAGGAAGGACACGGCGGCTATGGCGCGGGTTTAGACTATGCTTGGGAAGTAAAACCCGAAACGCTGGCTTTGATACCTTTTTACTATGTGGAATCTTACGATAACGGATATGCATCTACCGTTAACTGGGGTTTAAAAGTTAAGTATTTATTTTAAGTTTTAAATTTATAAATGCAAAAGCCCGCTTATTTTTTAAAGCGGGCTTTTTTACGGTTAAATATTATTTACAAATAAGCTGTTCCGCTAAATGCGGTGCTTACGGGGCCTTGCATAAGTACTTCGTATTCTTTGGTCCACTCTACAAAAAGTGAGCCGCCGTCCATCACAATCTCCACTTTACGGTCCGTAAGTCCGCGCCTGACAGCCGCAACAAGCGTGGCGCAAGAACCGCTGCCGCAGGCAAGCGTTATGCCCGCGCCGCGTTCCCAAACGCGCAT
>JAEXBW010000016.1 GCA_023393825.1 Elusimicrobiota bacterium
AACAAAATCCGGAAAAGGCATATATTTCCGTGCCTGTGGAAGAATTTATCTCTCATCTCAAAGATAAAGGCACGATAATAATAGTTACAAACCCGAAGGCAGAAGAAAAGCTTAAAGCATTAGGTGCGCATACCGTAGCTTATATCCCGAATGAAAAGTTATCTTCTACCGCTCCCAAAATTCTGCAAGAGAATGCCAGAACCATAGGTGAAAAGGTTATGGAAGAAGTGGATAGAATCGCGGAAGATTATCAAAAGGCTTCAGTTGAAAAGGCAAAAAAACTTATTGCCGACACAAAGAAGGGAACTAAAGAACAGGCAAAAGGTGTAAATGCAAGCGGCAAAAAAAATACCACCAATCAATCTGGCGTAGGCAGTGGCGTTTTGCAGTCCAAATATCTTTATGGGAAAGAGCCGTACAAGAAGGGTACTGACAATTTTATTGAACGGACAAAAAGAGGATTTGTGTCCAGCGGCAATAATGACATAGCGGTTCCATATAGGTCTGGCTTTATTCCCAACGCAACAGGAAACACGACAAAAACAAGTACAAAGGGAACAACACCTAAGAAAAAGTAAAAGGCCCTTGCAATAGCCCCTAAAATATAGAAAAATTTAATAAAGGGGCTAAATACGGAGTGATTTATGAAAAGACATCTATTTAAAGTAATTTTAGGCGGGTTTATAGTTTTTCTTGCTTTGCCCGTAATTTTTGATACGGACGGGCAGGAAGCGGTTGTTAAACCGTCTGCTTTAAACTCCTCCGCGGGTGCCGACGGCGGCAGTGAGGTAATGTTGCCTGTTGTGCAAAAAGCTTTGCCTTTCCGTTCGGAAAATGTCCTTTCAAAATACGCAGGCAGATTTAAAAGATTTTACGTTAACTCCAAAGAAGAAAAACAAAAAATAAGCCAAGAAATACGGCAGGAACAAAATGGCTTGGTGTATGCCTCGTCAGATTCTTTTGGCGGCGGCGTTCGCTCCTCTTACGGCAGGGCTGCTTCCGCGGAAGACGAAGCCTATGTTAAAGAATATTTTAATGATGTGGAAGCTAAAGACGCCCCCGCAAATTACGGTGCTATTGCGGCAACGGCGGGAACAAAGCAGAAAATTCACGACAATGCTCCGGTAAAAGGTTTATACGAAAGTTCGGCGGTTGATTCCTACGAAGCCAGAATAAAAGCTAAAGAAGTTTATTCCAATGTTATGAGCCGCGTTGATACAGCCACCTCCCCCAAAGTTGCAGTTGAAGAGGAAGAAGTTATTATTGCCCCCTCTGCCAAAAGAGCGGTTTACGCCTCTGCGTCAGATGCTCAGGACGGCAAAGGCTCTTCTGTCGGAACAGGAAATAAATATATAGGCATTGCCTCTAAAGGCAGCAGCAGGCCGTCTTCCGCTTCAAGCGGTAGTTTGTCAGGTGGTTTTGGCCGCGGTGGTGTTTCCGCCAAAGAAGCAGATTCTTCTTCAAGCGGCATAAGCATGGGTAATTTTGAAGTCGCTGCGCAAAATGTTGAAGGCAAAGTTGAAAAGGTTGCGCCTGAAGGCGGAGTATCAAAAAGTTTTACTGTAGTTTCAAACGGGCAGGCGGGCAGGCCCAATCCGTATAATCCCGCTAATCCCAATCAGCCGCAAAAACCCGGGACTCAGCCCAATAACCCTAATAATCCGGTCAATCCAAACAACCCGAATAATCCTGCGGGAGAGGATCCCCAACCTAAACCGAAGCCAAATACTTTTGATCCTTCTAAATGGGTTTCAGAATATCATGTGACATGTAGCGCTGATTCTTACAAGCCCACGGGGCCTTCTGTATTGGAAAGAATGAATATACAGCCAGTCACCTTGGGCGGAAATACCGAAAAGCCAGAGGTTAATGCTGATGCATCGGAAGAAAACACAGATATCCATACTGATAAAAAGGAAGCCCCCGTCATTGCGCTAAAAAACAATCAGCCAAACTGGTCGGTACCCTGCGACGGTTTCCCGCACATGCCTTCATCAATCGTGGATAAATATAAATTTCTTATCATCGCAGGTGTTAAAGACGGCAAATATGTTGCCGCGGCCGATAACTCTTTTGAAGGAACACTGTTAACGGAAAGCGGCGGAAAATATGCCGATATCCCAGTAGAGAGAGCAAAAGACGGGTACTATTATATCCCTGAACATGTTTTGAATCATCAAATGCTTAAAGATAAAAATATAATTCCTGTTGTTCGCGAAGGGGAAGATATTAAAGGCGTTTATGTTAAACCGGGTTCGTTGAAAGAGGACCGCGCGGCCTATGATAAAATGATTTCTGACATAGAAAAATATTCTCAAACACAAGCTGCTGAGGCCGCCAAAAAAGCGGCAGATGATGCAGAGGCAGCCAAGAAAGCCGAGCAGGAAAAGATAGATAAGAATAAAAAAGAAGTTGTTGACCAAACTAAAGAGGCTGTTGAAAAAGTAAACGGAAAATAACATTAAGCCGTGTAAAAAATGAAAATTAATTTAAGTCTTAATAATTTAGAAGAGTTTTTGCCAAAACATCTAAGCGCAGATGAAAGAGTTAAGGCAAAAACTCTTTTCTTTAAAAAGCTGGCGTTAAAAATGCACCGTTTCTACGGCGGCAAAACGGTAGTTATGCCGCGCGTCCCCGTCTTTAGCGCGGACTGGTTTAGCGTTTGGTATACCCCCGGTGTTTCCGCTGTTTCCACAACAATAAGGGATAATAGTTTAACTTCTTTTGATTTAACAAACAGGGCCGCAAAGGTTGCCGTGATAAGCGATGGAACGCGCGTGCTTGGCGATGGGGATTGCACTCCCGCGGGCGGGCTTGGCGTTATGGAAGGCAAAGCGCTTTTGATGAAGTATCTTGGCGGTATAGACGCCGACCCCGTTTGCATAAACAGCAAAGATAATGACGGCAAACCGAGCGCGCAAAAAATTATAGATTTTGTAAAAATGATAAGCCCTTCCTACGGCGCAATTAATCTGGAAGATATAAGCCAGCCAAACTGTTATAAAGTGTTGGATACTTTGCGCAAAGAATGTGATATTCCCGTTTGGCACGACGACGCGCAAGGCACTGCCTGCGTTACGGCCGCCGCGCTTTTAAACGCTTTATTTTTGGCGGGTAAGCAAATAGAAAACGCTAAAATTATTTTATACGGCGCGGGCGCGGCAAACAGCACCGTCGCCGATTTTATTATAAAGCTGGGCGCAAATCCCGCCAATATTATTTTGTTTGACCATAACGGCGCCTTGCATTTTTCCAGAAAAGATATAGAAGAAAATAAAGATTTTTATAAACAATGGGCACTTTGCAAAATAACAAATCCTAAATATTTGACGACGGAAGAACAGGCTTTTAAAGGCGCAGACGCGCTTATTGCGCTTTCCAAACAGGGGCCGAATACAATCAAACCCGAATGGATTAAACTTATGGCGGGTAAAGCCATCGTATTTGCGTGTGCCAATCCCGTACCGGAAATTTACCCGCAGCAGGCAAAAGAAGCGGGCGCGTTTATAACGGCAACAGGCAGGGGCGATTTTGAAAATCAGGTAAATAATTCGCTCTGCTTCCCCGGTATTTTAAAGGGCGTGCTTTTGTGCCGCGCCAAAACAATAAGCGATAATATGGCGCTTGCCGCCGCGCGCGCAATAGCGCAATATACGCGCGACACAGGCCTACGCGTTAACAGAATTTTACCCTTAATGACGGAGATAGAAGTTTATGCGCTGCAGGCCGCCGCCGTGGCGCGCGCCGCAAGGCAGGAAGGCTTGGCGCAGATAGAAATATCCGACGAAGAAGTTTATAGTAAAGCCAAACAGGATATTATTGCCGCGCAGGCTTTGACGGAACAGTTAACGCAAAGCGGCTTTATAAAAACTCCGCCGCAGGAAATTATTACACAAACTTTAGAAGAAGTTTTAAAAGATTTATGAAACAATTATCCTCCGCAAAAATAACAAAAACAGTAAAGGAAATGTGCATTTTTGCCGCGCATAATTTGCCTGCCGATATTCTTGCCGCCATAAAAACAGCGTCAAAAAAAGAAACAGGCCTGCCAGCTAAAATATTAAACCTTTGTGTTAAAAACGCAGAAATAGCAAAAAAAGAATTAATACCATTGTGCCAAGATACAGGCACGGCAATTATATTTGCGGAAGTCGGCGAAAAGATTTTTATAGACGGTAATTTGGAAGAAGCTTTGCAGCTTGGAGTAAAGCAGGGATATGAGGAAGGATACCTTAGAAAGTCCATTGTTGCGGACCCGCTTTTTACTCGCGCAAACACAAAAGATAATACGCCTGCAATCGTTCACATAAGTTTTTGCAAAGGCGACAAGTTAAAACTTACTCTTTTGCTAAAGGGCGCAGGCGCGGAAAATATGAGCGCGTTAAAAATGTTCGCGCCTT
>JAEXBW010000021.1 GCA_023393825.1 Elusimicrobiota bacterium
AATATAAATGGAATGCGGAAATTATGCTTGCCGCCATTCCCGATATTTACGGCGCGTATCTTACCGCGGGCGTACACCGCGCGGACCTGCAATTTTTACAAAAATACTTAAGGTTTTTAGTCGCCAAGGCGGATGACTATTGCGATAACGATACCTACCTTGCCGATATTGCCCCCGGTGCGGCCGGTGCGGACGGACGCGGTAAAGCCGTGCGCGGTAAAGCCGTAAGGCAGCAGCAATGCGGGCAAATAGGCACCGCAATGGTGCTTTTGGGTATATCGGGCGAGAGCGGTAAAGACAAGGTGCAAAACGCACAGGCAATCTACGACGCCGTAAAAGACACTTTTAAAGACGACTATGGCGCAATAACTCTTGCAAGCGGCGTGGCGGCTTTGCTTGCCGTAAACACAAGAGGTTCCTATTACCTTGTAGAAAAACTTTTAACCCAAGATACCATTGCCGCCGCGCAGGATTTTGGCACATTCGGCAACGGGTTCAGATGGTTTATGGATTTACTTTCCGTGCAAGCGTGGGTGGAAAAAGGTACCGATATAAATAACCGCTCCCGCGGACGCGGCGGCAGATATTTGGACCGCGTAGGCGCAATCTTTCAGTATATTGACGAAGATACCGCCCAACAATACGGCTTCAGCTCCTTTAGCATAGACGTTGCAAAAACCAACCCAAGCCTTGGCTACAATGTGCCTTTTGGCAATGTGTTGGAAGATATTGGCGTTATGATAGCTTCCTCCGGCACAAACGAAGGCCGCGCGCTGGCGCAAAAAATTGTTGATACTTACGCCGCCGCGCTTAAAGCCGACGGCAATAAAAGCACCCGCGCACATACTCCGCTTGTTGCGGGCATATTGCAGACGGGTTTAATAAAAGGCGCAAACGCGCAGTTTGCGGCGCAAAAACTTAACGCGCTTGACTGGTGGGATTTAAACGAAGCCACCCAGCGCCGCGTAAATAACCTTGCGGTTAAATACGCGGGAACCGTTACTCGCGGCAAAAACGAAGCCAAAGTAAAACGTAACGAAACAAACCAAAAAATAATACAGGCCAGCGTTTGGACGGATATGGCCGTAAGCGCGTTTTTTATAATGTCTTTAATTGTAAGTTTGCCCGCTTTGGTTAAAAACGCTTCTACATTTGCTTCTAACTTGGCAAGAATACGCGCCATAAAGGCGGCGGGTAAGGCGGACTTACTTGCGATGACAAGAGTACGCCTTAAAGGTTTGCCCGTAAAAGCGGCCGACGTAAAAATATCTTTGGCCCAAAAAGTTGCGGCAAAACAAAAGGCCGCGCCAAAAGCTTCGGCCTTGCCTAAAACAAATAAAGCAGCTCCCGCCAAAATTAACTCCGTAAAAGAAATGCCTAAAGTGCAAGGGCAGATGCAGTATCGCCTTGCGCCCAAGCAAACATCAGCGCCGATAGCGGGGGAATCGGGCGACGCGGTATTTACGGTTTCTTTGGGTGAAGGCAGCGGGGGAAGTGCGAGCAAAACAGGCGCGCGTTTGACCTCGCCTGAAAAGGTTACTGTACAGCCTATAGTAAGTGAAATTAAAGTAAAGCCCTATAAGCCTAAACCGTACCGCCCTAAAGTATCGGTTAAAAACCAGCGTGCCAATATTTACGCAAAAAGAAATATTGCGGAAAGGCTTATCTTTGGCGATAAATTTTATTCCGAACTTACACCGTTTAAGCGTAAACTTATGGATATTCGCCTTGCATCAGATTTCGGCGGCGGCTTTACGGGCGGGTTCCTGCAATACGGCTTAAAAAACCCAAAGATTTATTTGGGCGCAACTATACCGCTTGTACCTGCGGCGCAGTCTGCTTCTTTATCGGCGCCTATAGCGATTGTGGAAACTATAAAAGCAGCTCCCTCCGCGCTTAAGGTTGCCGCGCTTGAAGGCTCTACAGCGGGTTTTGAAGTTTTAAATAAAGCGGCGGCTTCCGCCGAGGCCTTAAAAAACACTACTTTGCCTGTTGTTCCGCGCCCCTCCCCGTATTGGGGGCCGGGGGCCATAGTGGCAATAGACCCGCAGAGCAGGGTTTCCGCTCTGTCTTCGGGCCAGTTTAAATCTAAGATGAGCATATCCGCCCGCGGCGGTATGATGCAAACCATAAGGAATGCCGTTTTGGGCGACCCCAACGCACCCATTGCCGACGGTTTGCGGGTTTTAAGCAAAAAGAGAGCGTTTGAACATATCAAGCAAACTTTTAAGGCTAAAGACCAATATGCGGCTTTTTCCGCCATGGCCAAACAACTGGATATGCAATATCCCGCTTTAAAGGGCGACAATCTTATGTACCGCGGTTTATTTTTAAGCACGCAGTCCGATGTTAACGACATAGTTAAAGACGGTATGGATATCGGCAGAATAGTATCTAAACCGATTGCGGCTAACTCCCGCGATATTACCACTTGCCACAGCGAGCGCGTTAATATGTGCTTTGCGAGCGAGGCCGAAGTTTCTATGCCTTACGCTACGGGTATAAATATGTTCAACCGCAGCAGAAAAGGGTTTATAACAATGGTAGTAGCCAATAAACCTGCGGACTTGGATACCGACGGCGTGTGGAACCTTAACAGAAGTATGCGCGCGGACGAAATTGCCGACGTGCTTGTATATGATGTTATGTCCGCCAAATGGGTATCTTTAAAGCAGGGTGCGCAAGAAGTTGCAGCCCCCGCGCCCGCCGCGCCTGCCGTTATAAAAGAGGCAGATACTAAGGCGGACGCAAACATTAAAACAACGGCAGATAAACCGACTGTTGTTAAAGAGCAGGCCTCTGCGGAAGTTAAAACTGATGCGACTTCAAAACGTATAGAAGCGCCTACAGTGGCGGCCTCCCTTGCCATCTTAAACGAATACGAAAGCAGTATAAAAGACTATTACAGCCTGCCGGAAAATTACCTTACGGGTTATTTTACCGCTCGTATAGAAAAGTATATGGCAAAGCCGCAGTTTATTCCTACGGATAATGAATTTCTTTACCGCGGAATGTATGTGACTACAGGGGAGCTGAAGGATATTCTTGCCAATGGTATGCTTGTAAGCAAAACATCTTGGCATACGGGCGCAAAAAAAGGCAGTAAAGGCATCATAAGCACCAGCCTTAGCGAGCCTGAAGCAAGAACATATATTTATCAATCCGCTTCGCCCGAAAAAGTTGAACAGCAGGGTATAGGCGTTATATTTAAGATAAGAAAAACGTCCGACCATGTTTTGTTTGATGATAAGGAACTTAACTCAACCAATACTATCTTCCACGACTATAAAGACATACCCGCATCTGATATTGTGGCGGTTAGTATAGAAGGACCTTACGGTTCTGAATTTCTTAGCACGGTTAAGAAGAATATAGAGTCAGGCAGGGCTAAAGACGTATCTTGGAAAGATGCCTTTACGCGCCGCAGATCTATTTTAAGATAACATAAGTTATATTTGTTTTGTACTTTTTATGCGCTCCGTTATGTTTGCGGGGCGCATATTTTTTATGAGGGAATAATATAAAAAATACTTGACAAACGGCTTATATAAGTATTATAGTACTAATATACCAATATAAAGAGGTTTTACACATTATGATAAAAATATCGGAGGCCACGGCAATTGCATTACACGCGATGATTTATATTGCGGGCCGCGGCAATAATCCAAGCTCTTTAAAAGAGATAGCTAAAGAGTTTGATATATCAGCCAATCACCTTTCCAAAGTACTGCAAAGGCTGGTTAAGGCGGGGTATTTGCAATCGGTAAAGGGGCCTAAGGGCGGCTTTACCGTTATGCCTAAAAAACAAAACGCCACATTTTTGGAAGTTTACGAAACCATTGAAGGCAAAATAACGCCGCATTACTGCTTGTTCGGCTCACACGCCAAAACCTGCAAACGCTGCATTATGGGCAATGTGGTAAAAGAATTAAACGAAGAATTTATTGATTATTTAAAAAACAACACTATAGGCAAAGACCTTGGGGGTAAAAAATGAAAAGACGCATAATAAAAATAGACGAAGATAAATGCACAGGCTGCGGGGCGTGTATACCCGATTGTCCCGAAGGGGCATTGCAGGTTATTGACGGCAAGGCCCGCTTGGTAAGCGATTTGTTTTGCGACGGTCTTGGCGCGTGCATTAAAAATTGTCCTATGGACGCTATGCATATAGAAGAGCGCGAAGCCGAACCTTACGACGAGGCTAAAGTTATGGCTAATATCGTAAAAGCGGGGGAAAATACCGTTATAGCGCACTTAAAACATTTAAAACACCACGGGGAAGATAAACTGCTGGCGGAAGCTGTGGACTACCTTAAGGCCAATGGTCATAATGTGCCTGATTTGGAAGACAGGCTGCCTTGCGGCTGCCCCGGTACTATGGCAAAAGATTTGCGCAAACACGCGCCTCAGCACGCGGCGGAGCAGGCTACCCCCGTTGCAATGGGGCCTCAGCAGAGTTTGCTTAATAACTGGCCTATACAGTTAAAACTTATAAACCCGCATGCGGGCTATCTTAAAAATGCGGATTTGGTTGTGGCGGCGGATTGTACCGCTTTTGCCTATCCCGCTTTTCAGCAGAAGTTTTTAAAAAATAAGATATTGGTTATGCTCTGCCCCAAACTGGACAGCGATATAGATTCTTATATAGAAAAACTTGCGGCGGTTTTTACCACGCAGGATATAAAGTCCGTTACTATTGCCCACATGGAAGTGCCTTGTTGCGGCGGCGTGGATATGATTGTTACCGCGGCGCTGGAGAAGGCGGGAAAGACTATGGCGATTAAGGATTACACCATATCCATAGATGGTAATATTGTTTAATTTGGTCTATATAATTATCTAAGGCTAGCAAATTTCCATATTTTGGCAAATTTTGATTTTTTCTTCGCTAAACTACCGAGAGTCGCTCCGCTCCCATTCTTCTTTGTAGTTCGCGCTTAGAATAAAATCAAAATTTGCTTAAAATCTGAA
>JAEXBW010000063.1 GCA_023393825.1 Elusimicrobiota bacterium
AAGCCTGATTCGTAGGGTTCAGCTACAAATTTACCGTAGGTGCTGCTTTCGCTTTCTACCTTAATGTTCTTTGGTAATACTAAATTGTCAAAAGCCATTTTTCCTCCAAATTATTTGGAATAGTGTTCAACTATAAGCTGATCGTTGACGGGGTAGCTGCTTTCGCTTTTATCCGGCCATCTCAGCAATGTGGCAGTGTTCTTGCTTGCGTCGTACTGTAAGAAGCTGGGGCGAAGAGCGCGTTTATCGGCTTCTTCCATACCCTGCTTTACGGTTACGCTGGTTGCAAGTTTAGCGTCGATGGAAACTTTATCACCGACTTTTACCTGATAAGAAGGAACATTGACTACTTTATCGTTTACTTTGATATGACCGTGCAATACGAGTTGTCTGGCTGTTCTGAGTGAAGTTGCAAAGCCCGTTCTTTTGACGATATTGTCAAGTCTTGTTTCCAGATATTTAAGAAACTGCTCGCCGGTTTGACCGGTGGCTTTTGTCGCCTTATCAAAAAGGTTGGCAAACGGAACTTCCGTCATGCCCGACATAAATCTGGCTTTCTGCTTTTCGTACAAACGTACACCGTATTCGGAAAGTTTAGCCTTTCTGGGGCCGCCTTTGCCTTTTTTAACTGAAGCAAGCTTGTCCATTACGCAATTGGTGTAGCACTTTGTGCCTTTTAAAAATAATTTGCATCCTAATTTTCTGCATTTTTTGCAGCTCGGTCCTGTGTATCTTGACATATACTATACTCTCCTGGCCTTAGGCGGTCTGCATCCGTTGTGGGGGATTGGGGTTACGTCTTTAATAGAAGTAACGACAAGCCCTGCCTGCTGCAAGGCTCTTACAGCGGTTTCTCTGCCCTGGCCGGGACCGCATACTCTTACGGCAACTTCTTTCATACCCATTGCTACGGCTTTTTCGCCTACTTTATTGCAGGTGATCTGCGCGGCAAACGGGGTGCCTTTTTTTGTGCCTTTAAAACCGTGTGAACCGGAGGTGGACCATACAAGAGCGCCGCCCTTGTCATCCGTTACCGTTACGATTGTGTTGTTAAACGAACAATTGATATGCACGACGCCGTGGGCGGGTGCCTTTGTCGTTTTCTTTTTTGCTTTGGCTACTGCGGCTGTTGTAGGGGCCGTAGCTGCTGCTGCCTGAGTTTCCTTTTTAATTTCTTCTGCCATGTTTTTTTACCTGACTTTTAAATTTTATGCTGTTTTAACTTTTGCACCCACAGTTTTTCTGCGGCCGCGTCTTGTTCTGCTGTTGGTTTTTGTTCTCTGTCCGCGAGCGGGGAGATTTCTTCTGTGTCTGTTGCCTCTGTAGGAACCAGTTTCGATAAGTCTGTGTATGTTCTGGGCAACTTCACGTCTGAGTTCACCTTCAACTTTATATTCCTTCTGGAGGATTGTGTTAAGCAAACCGGCCTGCTGTTCGGTTAAGTCTTTAACTCTGGTTGAGGGTTCTATCTGGCCTGCTAATTTGCCTAAGATTTCTGAGGCAGTTTTCTGGCCGATGCCATAGACGTACTGAAGGGCGATGTCTATTCTTTTGTTTTTTGGTAAATCTATACCTGCGATTCTTGCCATAATCCGTTTAAAACTCCTGTTAATTAACCTTGGCGCTGTTTATGCTTAGGAATTGAGCATACCACGCGCACTACACCGTCACGTTTGACGATTTTGCATTTCTGACATATCTTTTTTACACTTGCTCTGACTTTCATTTATTTCTCCCGGTAGATTATTCTGCCTTTGGTTAAGTCGTAAGGAGAAAGCTCCAGCTTGACTTTATCCCCAGGTAGTATTCTGATATGGAACATTCTCATTTTGCCTGAAATATGCCCTAAAATAACCTTGCCGCCTGCTATTTCTACCTTGAACATAGCGTTTGGCAAAGCTTCCAATATCTTGCCTTCAACTTCTATTTTATCGCTCATACTTGCCTATTGGCTAAAGCCTCCGTTTACTTACTCCGCAGTGATTAAAGGATCTTACTTAGCGGCATTACGCCGTGAGTATAAGATGTCCTTTTTCCGTTACGGCTACCGTGTGTTCAAAGTGGGCGGAATATTTTCCGTCCGCGGTGACAACGGTCCAATTATCGTTTAAAACTTCTACTTCGTCCCCACCTAGGTTAAGCATCGGCTCTATCGCGAGTACCATTCCCGCTTTAAGTATCGGGCCTGTTCCTTTTTTACCGAAATTAGGAATACAGGGGTCCTCGTGTAATCTACGGCCCACTCCATGGCCGCAGTAGTCCCTGACTATACCAAGCTTACCGGCTGTAGCATAAGTTTCCACCGCGTGCGATACATCACCAAGATGTATGCCGGGCTTTATAAGCTCTATTGCCTTGTATAAAGACTTTTTTGTAACGTCAAGAAGTCTTTGGGCCTCGCTTGAAACTTTACCTACAGGTACGGTGAGTGCTGCATCTGCATGAAAGCCGTTAAGATATGCTCCGACATCTACGCCTACGATGTCGCCTTCTCTTAAGATTCTGTTTTCTGACGGTATTCCGTGGACAACTTCTTCGTTAACCGAAGCGCATATTGACCCGGGAAACCCGCCATAACCCAAAAACGACGGCACTGCTCCGCAGCCTCTTATAATTTCTTCGGCGATTTTATCAAGCTTGAGAGTTGATACTCCCGGCTTAACTTCTTCCAACATCGCCTTGTGAACCTTAGAAACTATTTTACCGGCTGCAAGCATTTTTTCTATTTCTGCACTGCTCTTTAATTCTATCATTTTATTAGACCTAATGCTGCAATAATTGAAGAAAAAACTTCCTCTTCTGACTTACTGCCGTCAACCGTTACATAGTTCTCTTTGCTGCTGTAATAGCTAAGCAGCGGTTCTGTTTCTTTGCTGAATACCTCAAGTCTGTGTTGCGCGCTGTGTATTTCGTCGTCGGGCCTTGTGTAAAGCTCGCCGCCGCATTGTGTGCATTTGCCGGTGTAATCTTTAGAATAAATATTATATATTGCGCCGCAGCTTTTGCATATTCTGCGCGACGTAAGCCTGCGCAAAACTTCTTCCGTAGTAAGTTGTATAAGTACGGTAGCGTCTATACGCTGGCCGTGCTGCGCTAAATATTTTTCCAAAGCTTCCGCTTGAGATATTGTCCGCGGGTATCCGTCAAAAATGACGCCGTTTTTCTCTTCTTTAATTGCATTAAAAAGCATATCGGTGATAAGAGAGTCAGGAACAAGATTACCTTGTTCGATAAGTGCGGATACTTTTTTGCCAAACGATGTGCCTGACGAAATTTCCGCGCGGATTAAATCCCCCGTGGAAATATGTCTGAAGCCATACTTTTTTTCCAGCTTTACCGCTTGCGTGCCTTTGCCCGCACCCGGAAAGCCAAGCAAAACTATGTTCATAACACACCCTTGCTTACTGCCGAAACATTTAAGAATATTTTACTATTCTTAAATTCTAACTTTGGTTTTGTATTGCCGTTTTGCGGTAAGGGACAAAACCAAAATTAGAAACAAAACTTTTATTCGCCTACGTTAAACCAGCGGCCTTTAAGACCGCGGCCTTTCATCAAGGGTTGGTAGTTGTGCGCGAGTAAGTGGGCTTGTATCTGCCCTACCGTATCCAACGCAACGCCGACCACGATTAACAAAGCGGTTCCGCCAAAGTAAAACGGAACATTAAATTTAGCTCTTAAGAAATCCGGCAATACTGCGATTGCCGCCACAAATATCGCGCCGCTGAGCGTGATTCTGTTCATTACCCATTCAATATACTTTTGGGTAGGTTCACCCGGTCTGATACCGGGAATAAAACCGCCCCACTTCTTCATATTTTCCGCCATATCTTTCGGGTTGAAAGTCATAGAGTTGTAGAAATAGCAGAAGAACAAGATAAGTGAAACATAAACAATCATATAAGTGGGATGTCCGCGGCCCATCCATTCCATTATCCACTGAGCCCAATGTGAATTGGGTGTGAATTGCGCTATTGTAAGCGGCATGGAAAGAACAGACATCGCAAAGATAACCGCGATTACGCCGGACTGATCTATCTTTAAAGGAAGATAGCTGGACTGCCCGCCGTACATTTTATTGCCCACCATACGCTTTGCGTATTGTACCGGAATTTGCCTTTGGGCTGTTTCCACCCAAACGACAAGCCCCATAATTATAACGACAAGGGCCAAAATAATAAGCGCGGTTAAAAGCTGCATTTCTTCGCTTCTGACAAGTTCGACAAGCATGTATAAAGCGGAAGGAAGACGTTCAACTATACCCGCAAATATTATTATGGAGATACCATTACCGATACCCTTTTCCGTCATAATTTCGCCCAGCCACATAATGAACATTGTGCCTGCGGCAAGAGTAAGCGTGGTTGTTATAATAAAAGCCCATGAAGGGTCTATTACGATAGCAAGCCCGCCCGGCGCTGACATTTTTGTAATGGCAATAGTAAGGCCAAATCCCTGGAGCAAAGCCAGAATTAAACCGAAAACTCTGGTTATCTGATTTTCTTTTCTGCGGCCGTATTCGCCTTCTTTGCTAAGCTTTTCCAAGCCCGGAAAGATATGCGCGCCCTTTATCAACCCCATAATGATGGAGGCGTTGATGTAGGGCATAATGCCGAGAGCCAACACGGAAAACCTGCCTAAAGCGCCACCGGAGAAAATATCAAGAAAACCTAACATTCCCCCCTGATGCTGCTTAAAGAACATAGCGATAGCTTCCGCATTGATACCGGGTATCGGTACAACAGCGGCCACCCTGTACACGGCAAGAGCTATTACTACAAATAATATTCTCTTGCGGAGTTCGGGCGACTGCAGAATACTTGCTAAGGGATTATTGTCCATTATTTAGCCTTTTTTTCTATAACCGTTACGCTGCCGCCAGCTTTTTCAATAGCGGCTTTTGCCGATGCGGAAAACGCATGGGCAGTTACTTTGAGGGCGGCTTTAAGTTCGCCCGTGCCTAAAACTTTTACCTTGTTTGTCTTTTTGACAAGGTTGTTCTTTTTCAACAGTTCGGGTGTTACGACATCTCCCGCTTTGAAAACTCTGTCAAAAGAACCGATGTTCACAAATTCGCCCTTTACTGCAAAGGCTGCATTGGAAAATCCGCTTTTAGGAATTCTTCTGACCAAAGGCATTTGACCGCCTTCTTTGCTTTCTTTTCTGGAGTTGCCTGATCTGGAGGTTTGGCCTTTCATACCCTTTGTTGAAGAGCGGCCTAAGCCTGACCCGACACCTAAGCCCAATCTTCTTTTGGGCTTTTTGGAACCGTGTTTAGGAAAAAGTGTGCTAAGATTTACCATTGTAATTGTCTCCTATTCCTTAAGCAGCTGCGCCGTCGGCAGGTGTTTCTTTAACTTCCGCGGCGGGTGCTGCGGCAGCTTGCGGGGCAACGGCAACTGCGGGGGCAGCTGCGGCTTTACCGCGGTTTACCATGACGGATTCTTTGCTTTTAAGCTGCTCAAGCGCTTGCATTGTTGCATAGACTAAGTTGCAGGCATTGCTGCTGCCTAAGCACTTTGCAAGGATGTTTTTGATACCTGCCGCTTCAAGCACAAGTCTTACGCCTGCGCCGGCGATAACGCCCGTACCGGGTGCGGCGGGCTTCATCCATACGGAAGAAGCGCCGAACTTACCGATAACTTCGTGCGGGATAGTATCGTTTACGATAGGAAACTTAATAAAGCTCTTTTTAGCCTGAAACTCCGCCTTAGATACTGCAAACTGTACTTGGTTTGCTTTACCTATAGCTACGCCCACTTTGCCGTTGCCGTCGCCGACTACGACCAGCGCTCTGAAACCAAAACGTTTACCGCCTTTTACTACTTTGGCTGTTCTGGCTACCTGAATTACGGTAGTAGCGCCTTCCTGTTTGGAACGCAGCTGAAACTCGGTCTTTTGACCTTTCGCTTCTCTTTTATTTTCGCTCTTTGGCGTTTCTTTACTTAACATTTAATCACCTTTGTTAAAATTTTAAGCCTGCTTTGCGTGCAGAATCTGCAAGGGCTTTAACTCTGCCGTGATAGACTCTTGCACCTCTGTCAAAATGAACTTCCGAAATGCCCTTTTCAAGAGCTTTCTTTGCGATAAGTTCACCAAGAGCTACTGCCGCCGGCACGCTTTTGCCTGAAGTTTCAAACTTGCCTTCAAGTTCTTTGCTGGCTGTTGTAGCGCTTACCACCACTTTGCCGTGAGCGTCATCTATAACGGAAGCATAAAGATACTTTAAGCTTCTGTAGACTGAAAGTCTCGGCCTGGTTGTACCCGTGGCAAGAAGTTTCTTTTTGGTTCTTTCTTTTCTGAATTGATATCTTTCTTGTTTAGTAGCCATAATTATTTACCTCCGGCAGCTTTACCGGCTTTTCTGATGATATGCTCGCCCTGGTATTTAATACCGCTGCCTTTATAAGGTTCTGGCGGTCTGATCTTTCTGATCTTAGCTGCGAAGTCGCCTACCAAAACCTTGTCGCTGCCTTTAATTTCGACGAGCGGGTTTTTGGGGTCGGCGTTAACTGTGATGCCTTCGGGAATATCTAAAAGAACCGGGTGGGAGAAACCTAATTCTAAATTAAGTTTTTTACCCTGCACAACGGCTTTGTAACCAAGGCCGTTAATTTCAAGATTTTTTACAAAAGCGGTTTCTACGCCGTTAATAATATTGGCGATTCTTGCTCTTGTGGTGCCGTAAACGGCATTGAGTTCGTATACAAGCGCTTTATCAAGATGAAGGCTTAATACTGCGCCTTCAAGCTTGGCCGTAATGCCCTGCGGAATGGTGTAAGAGAGGCTGCCTAAAGGGCCTGTCGCTTTAACGACGTCGCCTTTAAGTTCCACTTTTACTTTGGCTGGTATTTGTATCGGTTTTTTACCTATTCTGCTCATTTAATAATCTCCTTTACATTACCAGATCTGGCAGAGAACTTCTCCGCCGACCTTTTCCGTTTTGGCCTTTTCGTCAGTCATAATACCTTTGGAGGTAGAGATGATTGATGTGCCAAACGCACCGCGTACAGTGGGAATGTTTTCGTAAGAGCTGTAAACCCTTTTGCCCGGGCGCGAAACTCTCTTTAATCCCTGTATGACGCTTGTATTTTTATCGGTATACTTTAAAAATACTCTTACAAAACCGCCTTTCGTTTCGTTATGAATGGCTTTATAATTTGCGATATAGCCTTCTTCCTTAAGAACTCTGGCGATCTCGGTTTTGATTTTGGAAAAAGGAATGTCAACTCTTTCCTTTTTCTTCATATTTGCGTTTCTTATTCTTGTTAAGAAATCTGCTATTGGATCCATATTCTTTGAGCCTCAGCAAAATTACTTTCTGCGTTTAATGTGTTCCCGCCTTGCGTTTTTGGCATTACGCCGCCGCGCGGGGCAGGCTGCAGAGTTAAATCCGCTTAAAGCTTCCTCCTGTTACCAGCTTGATTTTTTGACACCAGGAATTAATCCCTGATGGGCCATTTTTCTAAAGCAAATACGGCAGAGACCGAAATCCCTGTAGTATGCTCTTGCTCTTCCGCAGATTTGGCATCTGTTATGAAACCTTACTGCAAATTTCTGCGGTTTTGCCATTTTTGCAACCCATGCTTTTGTAGCCATATTACAGTTGCACTCCTATTATTTAGTAGTCCCTTTCTTGAAGGGGAAACCCATGAAGTCCATAAACATTTTGCCTTTCTCGTCATTCTTGGCGGTAGTAACAAAAGTTATATTCATACCATGTGCTTTGGGAGATTTTTCAACGTCAATTTCCGGGAATACATAATGTTCCCTGAGGCCGATGTTGAGGTTTCCTCTCCCGTCAAAACATTTAGTGTTAAAACCCTGGAAGTCCCTGATGCGGGGCGCGACAACGTTTACGAATCTGTCAAAGAATTCATACATTTTGTCGCCTCTTAAGGTTACTCTTACACCGATAGGCATACCTTCTCTTAACTTAAAGTTAGAGATGGATTTTTTAGCTCTTCTGATTTGGGCTAACTGGCCTGCAATGTTTGTAAGGTCTTCGCGGGCGATATCTAAGAATTTAATATCTTCCCTTGCGTCCGCAACGCCGATGTTGATTACGATCTTTTCAAGCTTAGGCGCTGCCATAGGGCTTTTGGCGCCAAGTTCTTTAAGAAGGGCGGGAAGAACTTTTTCTTTATAAAAAGTTTTTAACCTGGGCTGGTAAGCTTCGGCTGTTACTGTTTTTTTGATTTCTTTTTTTTCAGACATTCTTGTTTACCTTCCGCTTACATTATTGTAGCTTCGCATTTGGAGCATACTCTGGTGATTGCACCGCTTTCCAAAACTTTTCTTTTGGGAGTCATGTGCTTTTTGCACTTAGAGCATACAACAGCAACGTTCGAAGCGTCGATAGGGGCTTCCATCTTTTGGATGCCGCCCTTGTTATTTTGATTGGGCTTTACGTTTTTGGAAATCATATTAAGACCCGCTACAAGAACTTTGTTCTTAGAGGGTATTACTTCTTTGATTTCGCCCGTCTTGCCTTTATCTTTACCGGCTAAGATAATAACTTTATCGTTTTTTCTGAGGTTCATAATTATATTACCTCCGGGGCGAGAGAGATAATCTTAAGGAAATTCTTTTCTCTAAGTTCTCTTGCCACAGGCCCGAAAACACGCGTACCTTTAGGTTCGCCGTTTTCGTTGATAAGGCAGACTGCATTATCGTCAAAACGGATATAGGAACCGTCTTTTCTGCGTTTTTCTCTGGAGATTCTTACTACTACTGCTCTTACAACGTCGCCTTTCTTGACGTTAGAGGTAGCGATAGCATCTCTTACAGAACACATAACCACGTCCCCGAGTGAAGCAAAATCCCTGTGATGGCCGCCTCTTACTTTGAAGCATTGGACTTTTCTTGCACCGGAGTTGTCGGCTACATTAAGAATACTTCTTAACTGAATCATACTGTTTCTCCGTTACCGATTAACCAAGGGCCTTTTCCACTATCTGGGAAACGCGCCATCTTTTAAGTTTAGACAAAGGTCTGGTGGACGTAATTTCTACTTTGTCGCCAAGTTTGCTTTCATTGCCTTCATCATGGGCGTGATAGCATTTGGATGTTCTCATAACTTTACCGTAAAACTCGTGCTTTTTGGTTGTAGTTACTTCTACCGTGCGTGTTTTATCCATTTTGTCGGATATTACTACGCCGGTAAGCACCTTTCTCTGTGCGCGATTTGTTGTATTTTCCATTTATATAAATCCTCTTATTTGGACAGCCCTTTCTGATGGATTAATGTATTAAGCAGGGCAATTTCGCGTCTGACAACTCTAATTTCCAACGGATTGGATAGCGGAGTTGTGCTGTGTTTGAAAAGGAGATTGAACTTCTTTTCTTTTGCTTTAGCCAGCAGATCCTGAAGTTCTGCCACGCTCTTATTTTTAAGTGTTTCTTTTTCTTTTGCCTTCATAAAAATTACCTTCTTGCCACAAGCTTAGTTTTGATAGGCAATTTGTCTGACGCAAGGCGGAAAGCTTGTTTGGTTTCTTCTAAAGCTGTACCTTCGATTTCAAACAAAATGCGGCCGGGTTTAACAACACATACCCAATGGTCCGGCGCACCTTTACCTTTACCCATTCTGGTTTCGGCAGGGTGCTTGGTTATGGCTTTATCAGGGAAAACTCTTGTCCACATCTTCCCTTTCTTTCTGATAAACCTGGACAGCGTAACACGGGCGGCTTCAATCTGCCTGGCGGTAATCCACTTAGGCTCTAAAGCTTTAAGTCCGTATTCGCCGAAAGACACTTCCGCGCCTCTTTTAGCTTTACCTTTTATGCGAGGAGCTGAATGAGGTTTGCGATATTTAACTCTTTTTGGCATCAACATAGTTATTCTCCTCCTTTATTTGGTTTCCCTTTTGGGGGTTGCTTTTTTGAGGGCAACTCTTTTTTTAGCTGCAACGTCGTCGGCAGCGGGCGCGACAGGTGCTTCTACTGCGCCTTCCGCTACTGTGCCTTCCTGCATTTCTCTGTGCTTTCTAAGTTCGTTTAAAATCTCTTTGGGAGATTTGGCGAAGTGGGTCTTTTTGAAGATCCAAACTTTTATGCCGATTTTACCGCTTACGGTGTCAGCTTCATAAGTACCATAGTCGATATCTGCGCAGAGAGTATGCAAAGGTACGCGGCCTTCTCTTTTCCATTCCGTGCGGGCGATTTCCGCGCCGCCAAGTCTGCCGCCTACCATTATCTTGATACCGAGGGCTTTGCTTGAGAGCGCCTTTTCAATGGCTTTCTTCATAGCGGCGCCATAATGCGCTCTTTTTTCTATTTGGAAAGCTATTGACTGGGCTACCAGTTTAGCATCGGTTTCAGGATTTTTAATTTCTATTACGTTTACAAATGTTTTGCTGCCGGTTAAAGCTTCAAGGTCTTTTCTTAAAGCTTCAATATCCGCGCCTTTCTTGCCGATTACTACGCCCGGACGTGCGGTGTGGATGTTGACTCTTAAGAAAGAGCCTGCTCTTTCTATTCCGACAGAACTTACTGCCGCCAGCACAAATCTTGACTCTACAATTTGCCTGATCTGGAAATCTTCCATAATAAGGGCAGGCATATTTTTAGGAGCAAACCAGCGGGATTGCCAATCTTGAGTATAACCAAGTCTTAAGCCTTTGGGATGTATCTTGTGACCCATTATTTAAGCCCTCCCTTTTTTTCATCACTGACGATTACCGTTAAGTGACAGACACTCTTTTTATACGGCATGGCTCTGCCTTGAGGGCCGGGCTGTATTCTTTTTAAGTGTTTCATTGGGCCTATGTTGGCATAAGCCTCTTTAATATATACTTTGGAGAAATCCAACTTTTTGCCGGATTTTACCTGAAGGTTTGACGCTGCGGAAAGTATTGTCTTTTGGACAAGTTCGCTGGCGCGTAAGCCCGTGAAGGGTATAATGCCTTCAGACGCTTTTACGCTTTTGCCGCGCACTAAGTCCAGCAGTAAACCTACCTTTCTGCTGCCGTACCTTTGAAATTTAGCTTTAGCACAAGCTTCCATATCAAATCCTCTTATCTGTTATTTTAAGGCCTTGGAATCTTTTGTCATTCCGCCGTGGCCCTTAAATGTTCTGGTGAATGCAAATTCGCCCAGTTTATGCCCTATCATTCTTTCCGATATATAAACGGATAAAAACTTTCTGCCGTTATGTACCAAAAAAGTATGACCCACAAATGCGGGAATTATAGTGCATGCTCTTGCCCATGTTTTAATACTTTTCTTGTCAGTAGGAGACATTGCTTCTACTTTTTCAAGTAAGTTGTGGTCTACAAAAGGACCTTTCTTAGTTGATCTTGACATAATTAGTTAGCTCCCGATGAGTTTTTGCGTCTGTCTTTAATAATCATCCAGTTCCATGTCTTGGCGGGTCTTGTTTTAAGACCTCTTGACATTTGGTTCCAAGGTGATCTCGGTATATTGCCGCCTTTTGAGTGGCCTCTACCGCCGCCCATAGGGTGATCAACAGCGTTCATGGCGTTACCGCGTACGGTAGGTTTAATGCCGCGATGTCTGTTTCTTCCGGCGTTACCAATTACTACCGCATTGTGTTCGGTGTTGCCAACCTGTCCTATTGTAGCGCAACAATTTTCAGGGATAAGTCTTATTTCGCCTGAGGGCATCTTGATATGAACATATCCGCCGTCTTTAGCCATTATCTGGGCTTGGGAACCTGCGGATCTTGCAAGCTGTGCGCCTTTGCCGACTTGAAGCTCTATTGCATGGATAAAAGTACCTTCGGGAATATTTTTTAACGGAAGGCAGTTACCCAATTTAATCTCTGCGTTAGGACCGGACATTACCGCGTCGCCGACTTTTAAACCGACGGGGTGAAGCATATACTGCTTATCGCCGTCAGCGTAATTTAAGAGGCAGATTCTGGCTGATCTGTTAGGATCGTATTCAATAGACACAACTTTAGCGGGTACGCCAAGTTTTGCTCTCTTAAAATCTATTTTTCTGTATGCTTGTTTATGGCCACCGCCGATGTGGCGTACCATTATCATACCGGTATTATTTCTACCGCCGCTTTTCCTTAAACCTTTTGTGAGTCTCTTTTCGGGAGTCGTTTTGGTTATTTCGGAAAAGTCAGCAACCGTGATTGTTCTCCTGGAGGGAGTATACGGTCTGAATGTCTTTATAGGCATATTTGTAACTTTTCTCCTTTATGTTACTTAGAAGCGGTTTCAACCGTTTCTATCTTATCGCCTTTTTTCAATGTGACGAGGGCCTTCTTTAAATCCGGCCTTTTACCTGCAAAACGTCCCATTCTTTTGACTTTGCCGCGAAGCGGGATTGTTGCAACTTTTTCTACTGTTACGTTGAAAAGAGTTTCAACCGCCAAGCGGATATCGTGCTTATTTGCGTTCTTTTCTACAACAAACGAATAGCAGTTATCTGTATCTCTTAAGATTAAGCTTTTTTCTGTTAAGAGAGGTTTTCTTAATGTTTCGAATACTTTTGTCATTTATTATTCTCCCTATTTAACCATCTTCTCAAGAGCTTCTTTTGTGAAGATAACCTTGCTGCTGTTAAGAACGACATAAGCATTCAAATCTGCCGGGACCATCTGTAAAACGCCTGCGATGTTGCGGCCTGCGGTTTCAAGCTTTCCGTCCCTGGAAGATACTATTAAAGGTTTTTTACCGGCTTCTAATGTTTTAAGCACTGTTGCAACAGCTTTGGTTTTAGGCTCTGTAATATCAAAATTATCAAGCACTACAATGCTGTCTGCTATAAACTTAGCCGATAAGGCGTGAGCCAAGGCAAGTTTTCTCTTAGCAGCGGGAAGATCTTGTCTGAAAGATCTGGGGGTAGGACCAAAGGCCACACCGCCGTGTCTCCAGATTGGGGATCTCATGCTGCCGTGTCTTGCGCGGCCCGTACCTTTTTGCTTCCACGGTTTCTTGCCCGTGCCGGAGACTTCGGCGCGCGTCTTAACGTCTGCGCTGCCTGCTCTCTGGTTAGCTAAAAAGGCTGTAATTACTTCGTGCAGGAAAGTCGGGTTGGGTTTCTTACCGAAAAGCTCTTCCGGCAATGCTACTTTACCCTGTTCTTTACCCTGGATGTTTAAAAGTTTAGTTTCCATTTTTGGCCTTCCTATTTCTTCTTCGTGTTAGCGGCTTTAGATGCAGACACTTTTTGTACCTGCGCGGCTGTCACGTGTTTTTTGGGTTTGGAAGTTTCCAAAACAGACACTATAGTTCCTCTTGCGCCCGGAACTGAACCTTTTAAGAAAATAAGGTTGTTTATTGTGTCAACTTTTGCAACTTCTATCTTTGATACGGTGGTGGTTGTAAAACCGTAATGACCGGCCATTCTCTGTCCGGACAAGACTTTACCTAAAGATCTTCTGGAGGCTAAACCGCCCGGAGCTCTTTCTCTGTCTGATGCACCGTGGGAGGCGGGACCGCCGCGGAAGCCGTGGCGTTTCATAGCGCCGGCAAAACCGCGCCCTTTAATTTTACCCTGAACGTCTACATAATCACCGGGTTGAAATACGCTGCCCAAATCTATTACCTGACCTTCTTCAAAGCCGGTAACGTCTGCCATGCGGCATTCTTTGATGTGTTTAACAGGAGTTACGCCTAACTTTTTAAAATTGCCCAAATCGGGTTTGTTAAGCTTACTTTCCTTTTGATCGCCAAAACCTACGGCAACGGCTTTGTAACCGTCTTTTTCCTGGGTTCTGACTCTTACAATTTTACAGGGGCCGGCTTTTACGACGGACACCGCGTGAAGATTGCCTTTGTCGTCAAAAAGCTGTGTCATACCGACTTTTTCGCCTATTACAAAGCGAAGAGCGGCAGGAGCTTTTTTAACTTCCGCTGCGGGTGTTGCCGCAGCAGCTTGTGTGTTGTTCTCTTCTGACATTAATTTTTCCTTTTATAAGCCGCATCATAAGTAAGGCTTTGCCTTATTTACTGCGTCACTTTATTTTACTGATACAGAGTTCTTATGTTTTCTGCACCCGGCTTTTGGCCGCTTTTAAATCTTTATAAACTAAAAAAACCTGCATCCCTATATAAAGGAGGCGGGTTTAATTGCTTTTTATTGCCACGTCTACGCCGGCGGGTAAATCGAGCTTCATAAGTTCGTCGACTGTTTTAGGTGTGGGACTCTTAAGATCAATAAGTCTTTTGTGGATGCGCATTTCAAACTGTTCTCTGGATTTCTTGTCGGTATGCGGGGAGCGGAGAACGGTATATTTTTTAATCTTTACAGGCAAAAGTACGGGGCCTGCAACGATTGCGCCGGTTTTTCTTGCGGTATCTACAATTCTGGCTACCGAGTTATCCAACATTCTGTAATCATAAGAGCGAAGTTTAATGCGGATTCTTTCTTGTCCGCTTAACTTTGCTGTTTTCTTTTCTGTTTTTTCTGCCATTTTTTTATTTTCCTGAATTCTATAAAGTTATACTGTAAAACACAGCGCGTTTTTTTAAAGCTACACAGTTTAAAAACAGGCCTTTTTACGACGACCACAACAACCGTTTATACAGCTTTAAAACGTCGAGAAAACACCCTCCATGGCCCAGGTCCCTTTAGGAGATTTGCGCCATGGTAAAAAGGTATTTTCTGTAACTACGATATGTTCTACCTTTAATATTATAGCAATTTGCCTAAGTGTTTTGCAATAGCTTCTTAGAATAGTTCAGCCCCTTTTCGGGGGCTGAATTTTTGCAATTTGCCGCTATGTTTATTTTAGCATATTTAAGCGGTTAAAGCGCGGCTTGATAGTTTAGCGGAGCGGCTGTTTTAATATTGTCCAAAAGCGCGGTTTTATGGCTGGCGGGAGCGGAGGCCATATCTTGCGTTATAAAATCCGCAAGGAGCCTGTTTTCTTTGTTTTCAAACAAGGCAAGCTGGCTTTGCAAAGCGGGGTAATATTTGGCCTGATTTTCGTAAATTACGGAGGAAACAACCTCCAGCCCGTATTTCTGCTTAAGATACAAAGCTTTAAGCGTAAATACCTGAGGACCTGCCTCAAAAGCCTGCGCAAGCTGCCTGCTTACTATAATTCTGGAAGAAGAAATCTCTTGCTGCCCCTCTTCCCCCAACATAAGCGCCGCAATGGCAATTGAAACAAATAAAGAAGCTAAAGCGGTAATAGCGGTCTTTTTTCCGAGGCTTTTTTCTGCCTGTGTTAAAAATTTACTTAAAATTCTTTTGGTACCAGGGTCCTTTACTTCCGCCACAGATATGTCTTCTATTGTTTTTCTTATGGATTTTTTAATGGTTTCAGCTTCGGTCCTGCCTGTCTGCTTGTCTTTTAGGGATGCAAGCTGACTGTTAAGCCTTACTATAAGGCGGATAACTTTATCTTCCGCGCTGCCTGCGCTTTTTGCGCTTAACAGCTGGGTTTGAAGAGCGGCTACCTGCTTTTCAAGGCGGGCAATTATAACGGCTTGACTATGCGTAAGTTCTTTGGCAGAAAACCCGCCCGCGGCATTAAATCCCCTTCCAAAACCCTTTATGTCCCCTATAAAATGCCCCGCTTTATAGCCTATCGCGCCTGCGGCAAGTACCCCGATGCTCCAAGCTATATATTCCGCTGCGGAGGTTTTGGAATACTTTTCGGGAGAGGTAAGGGCCTGCTTAATTTCCGCCTGC
>JAEXBW010000079.1 GCA_023393825.1 Elusimicrobiota bacterium
ATCTTTAACGCTTGGGGCAAAGTAACCCGTCAATACTCCCGCTAACATCGCAGAGAATATCCACAGCGTAAGGTATCTGTCCAAAAAAGATAATTTGTTAATTATTCCCGTTTCATTTTTCATATATTTATACCTCTAAAATAATTCGGCAAAAAAGTATATGCCCGCCAAAATAAATATTATGCCCGTTGCCTTCCTAAGCAAAACCTCCGCCTTGGATATTTTATTGTAAAGTCCCGCTACTTTATTAACGCAAAAAGCTATTGCAAAGGCGAACAATAAAACAGGCAATCCCGTGCCGATTCCATAGACGAAAATAGAAAGAGGGTTTGTGTTTTCCTGCAATAAATTGCCAAAGAATAAAGCCGCGGAAACAGGGCAAAGCATAAGGGCAAATAAACATCCCAAAAGGAAGGTGCCTAAAAGCCCCAAATCTGATATTTGTTTGCGCGATTTTTGCCCGACGCTAAAACCTTTAAAGTTAAATTTGATTATATCCAAAAGCACCAAACCTACGAGAATTAGCAACGGTATCTGCAAGTAAACGCCGTATTTTTGCAGTCCGTTTGAAAGTATCGGCGCGCTTGATATGCCAAGCACTATCACTGCGGAGAGCAGCATATAAACAAGTGTGCGCCCCAGCGTATAAACCACACCGTTTAAAAGAACAAGCTTTGGGCCTGATATATTTTTGGCTATAAAAGAAACCGCCGCTATATTGGTTGCCAAAGGGCATGGGCTTATTGACGTTAAAATACCTAAGAATAAAGATGAAAGAAATATCATAATATTTCCATAAAAAATTTATTAATTTCGTCCTTTACATAGCTGTTAAAAGAATCTTCTTTCCACGCCAAAGGCCAAACTTTCGGTAAGTTTTTGTATTTTTGCACTTCGCCTTTGCCGTTTGTTTTTACTATAACTACGCCGCTGCTGAGCAGATTAAAATCGTTAATAAAATGTTTGTTTTGCTCTTCGTCCGTATTGACGGAGGTAAAAGTAAGTTCGCCTTGTTTTATTTTTGCGGCAAATGCGCTTTCTACAACGCTTTTTGCCTGCGCTTCTATCTTTTTACAAGTGGCGCACCTGCGGTTGCCGTGGAAGTAGTAAACGATATAAGAGAGGTTTTGCGCCGCTTCCTGCCGCTTTGGCTGCGCTGCGCTTGTTTTTGCGGCGGATTTTGGGGCGCCTTCCGTTTTTGCCAAAAACTGTTTTGGCGCGGAGCATTGTCCGTTATCGGCGCAAAAACTTTGGGCGTTTACGCTTGCGGCTAAAATTAAAAATGATGTAAAAGCAAAAAGTATTTTCTTCATATATTATTTTCTTATTATCCTTGTTTTAAAATTTCCTTAAGTTCAGCCGCGCTTGGCAGGCGGCCCTCAAGCACTACTTTATCTTCTATAACCAAAGCGGGGGTACACATAATGTTATATCCCAAGATAAGGTTTAAATCTTCCACCTTTTCTATATCGGCGTTAATGCCTAACTCTTTTACAGCCCGTTCGGTTAATTCTTTAAGAGCCTTGCACTTGGAACATCCTGTGCCTAAAATTTTTATTTTCATAATTTATCCTATACAAGCTAAGGTTTAATATTCCGCTAAAACCTTTTTGACAAAGTTATAATAAAATCTTTTATTTCGTCGCGCACGCGGCGGTAAAGCGCAAGCTTTTCTTCTTCTGTATTTACGGTTGCGGCGAGTGCGGCAGGGTCGTCAAAACCGTGGTGTTCTTTGTGCTTTACATTAAAGTAAAGCGGGCAATTTTCTTTTGCCGACGAACATAATGTAAACATATAATCAAAAGGTTCTTTTGGCAATTCTTCAATGGTTTTTGAATATTGCCCGCTTATGTCAATGCCGTCTTCCGCCATGACACGTATGGCAAGCGGGTCTACCATATATTTTTGCGTGCCTGCGGAGTAAACCTGCGCGTTTAAAAACTTTTTTGCAAAGCCTTCCGCCATTTGGCTGCGGCAGGAGTTTTTGGTACATAAAAATAAAACTTTTTTCAGTTGCTCTGCCATAAAATCCCCCCTACCCTCTTTTCCCTTAAAATTTTGCTTTACCGTTTTTGCACTTGCACGGAGTTTTGCTATTTTCCCCGATAGACGGGCAGCCTTTTGGCGTAAGACATTTTAGAAAGTCCAAAAGGCATGGCGAATTAAGCCTGTAATAAATGTGCTTGCCCTGCCGTCTTGTTTTTAATACCCCGCACGCGCTCATTACTTTTAAATGTTTTGATACTGTTGAAAAATCAAATTCCGTTTCATGCACAAATTCGCATACGCAATGTTCTTTTGTGCCAAGCTTTTGCACTATCCACAATCTTGTGGGGTGGGCTAGGGCTTTTAAGATGACGACTGTTTCGCAGGGTTTTGTTTTCATACAGATATTATACTAACATTTGGCGAAATTGCCAAATGTTTTTTGGTAAGAAGGATTTGTTCTAGGTAGTCTTCTAAAGCTATCAATTAGGCGTAAGTCGGCTTATTTTTAATTTTTTGCTCGCTTGGGTACCGAGAGTCGCTCCGCTCCCATTCTTCTTTGTACACCGCGTTCACAATAAAATAAAAAATAAGCTCAACCCCGCCTAATCACGCTGCCAATCTATAAATTTGTTCTGCGGCAGACGGCATTAATTAAATTACGCGGGCTTGCCTGCTAAATTTGTTCCA
>JAEXBW010000022.1 GCA_023393825.1 Elusimicrobiota bacterium
CGTCTTCAACTTTAGCCAAAGTAGTCTTGCCAAGCGTACAAACGGGTACGGTGCTTGGCGTATACGACGGCCTTAACACCTTTGGCAATACTTTGGGTTATAAAGACTTTAGCGCGCTCAATTCTAACGACTGGAAGAAGATAGGTTATAACACAGGCCGCGGGTTTACCTCGGGCGCGGTGGTGGGACAGTTTGGACGTATATTACAAGTAAACGGTTTAGCCGGCAATACCACCAACAAACTTATTGCGGAGCCTGTATCTGTAAAAGTAGCAAACGGCGTACGCAATGCAGGTTTGGGTATGAGCGAGGGCGCAGTATTTTCCGTAGCGGGCGCAGGCTACGACCAAGCCAACAGCCTGTGGCTGCCCGCGCAAGGCACGGCGAACTATATCGGCGGCAATGCCAATGCCTTTGCGGAAATGACACCAAAAAGCTTACTTAAAGATATGGTTAAGTTCTACTTTGCCATCAAATTACCGGGCAATGCCATAAACGGCGCGGAAAGCGGATATAAAGCAACTGCAAACAAAACCGCACCCGTCCGCACAATTTCAAAGCAGGAAATTGTAAAAATTTCCAAACCCGCAGAGCAAAAAAATGCCGAGATAAAACAAAGCGATTATGTAATAGAAAAAAACGCGCAGGGCGTTGCGGAAATTAAATTTAAGTGGATGCTGCAAACTGAACCCGCGCAACAACTTAGCAAAACCCAAACGCTTAACGCGCAGGTGGGGGAAGGTTCTGGCGCGTCCGCCGCATCGGCGTCTGCCCCGTCCGCAGAAGTTAATACGCAAACAGCGGCAAAACCAGCCGCGCCTGTCTACGACGGTTATAATCCGCCGCAAGGCACGCCCGCAAGAGTTTACCAGCCCAAACCCGTTAAGATAATTGAAAGTTCCCGCGTTAAAAAAGCATGGTTAAAAAGCGGTTTTGACTACTCCTTAAGCATTGCCAAACAATTTGCAAGCAGCGCAAGAACAACCTTTGGCGCGGCTGTAATTGCAACATCTTTATCTCTTACAAATCCGTCAATGTTAAATGCCGCGTCATCAGGCAAAATAATGCCGATGGTGGAAACTTTGGCAGGTACGGAAAGTGTTTCTTCCTCCGTAAAAACTTTAGGCGGCTCAAGAAGAACGCAAAGCGCGGCAATAACCGTTGCCCCGCCCGCGGAAGCTGTAAAAACACCGCAAACCCTAAACAGGGCGGAAAACTTAAAACCGACAAAAACACTGCCCGATTATAAACCTATGGCGGCGGCAGCTTTCCTGCCGTTAGCTTTCCCTAAATACGGAACATTTACATTAAAGGACGATAAAAATTCCCTGTCCTCTTCTTCCGAAATCCAATATACCCTGCAAACTAAGGAAGAAGCCGCCCTGCAGGCGGACACACGCAGCAAAGAATTAAGAACAACGCAAGCGCAAAAAACAACCCTGCCGCCATACAACCACCCCGTTTACGCTATGGCGCAAACCGACCCGCTGTTGCCGATAATCCTGCTTTACGCGGCGGCAAAAAGCGGCATACGCGGCAAGAAAACGGTTAAAGAAGAATCGCCGAAAGCTTATAAAGATCTTAACAGCCCCGCAAGCGGGTTCTTCGGCGCGAATATAAAACTGCCCAAAGGTTACGACAAAAAGAAAGGCGTTGAAACCTATTACATTGACGCTATGGGCCAAGAAGTTAAATTGCCGCTTTTATTTAATATTGATAAAGCGATAAAAGTTAATAACTCCCAACGCGGCGTATTTAACCGCCAGAACAGATTGGAGATAAGAAACGGCGTTAAAAAACCCACGCAGATAGAACGCTTTTGCATGCTTTTGGAAAATACGGCAAAAGCAAAATTTGCTTTTATAGCCGCCGTAAAAAATGCCGCGCTTGCAACTCCGTTCAATCTTAAAGTACAGTTTACGGACGCTAAAGTTTCCAGACATTACAAAGAAGTTCCCCTGCAAACGGCAGGCGGCAAAGCCACTCCTTACATAAGCCTTTCCACGCCTAAGAATATGGTAAAAGACGGGGAAATTTTTAAACTTAATAAAGACGGCAGCCTTAGCGCGGTAAGCAAAACGGGAGAGGAAAGATTATTGCCCGATTTTACCCTGCGTATCCCCAAAGGCGAAATAGAAAAACTTGTAAAGGTTTTAAACTCCAACAAGAAAAACTTTGTAATGGATATTGTTCCCACGCAAAATAAAAGCATAGCCTTCATGCTTAACTTTTTGGTGGCAACAACCATTATGGCCGCCGCGCCGTCGTTTAAAGAATTGTTTGACTTAAGCGAATTTTGGGCCAATACAATTATGGGTATAATATCCTTCGGCCCTGCGCTTTGTATCCCGCTGTTCGGCTCTTTATTTAAAAAGTTCGGCGTTACAAAGGTATTAAAAGGCGTTTCTTTAATGTCGCTTACCGCTATAACGTTAACAACATTATCGGGCTTTTACGGCTTTTCGGGCGGGCATGGCTCCACCGTTGCGCTTATCGGCGCGATTGCGGGGCTGTTTATGCTTTCCTTATCAAACGAGTTAAAGTTCTCTTCAATGTCGCCCGTTATAGAAACTAACTTTGACGGCAACAAAGCCCTTGCCGTAACAACCAAAGCGCTTATGTCCAGAAGTTTAGGCACAATATTCTTTTTGCAAATACCCGCGCTTTATAACTTTATTGCCGCCCATACGGGCCTGCCTCATGCAGATGACACAATATCATTTGTCAGCTTTCTGCTGCCCGTGGCTATAGCCGCTGCGGCAAAGATGCTAACCTCCCACTTAAGGGAAGTTCCCGCCCTGCCGGAAAATGATATAGGCATAAAAAACCTTATCCACCTCTTTAAATCCAATAAGGAAATCAGAAGCGGCGCCTTAGCCTTTACTATGTTTGAAAGTATAGAAGCCACTTTATCTTTACTTATCTTCTCTCTGGCTAAAGATTTTTACGGCCCCGTTTCCTCCGTCCCCAATGTTATCGGCGGCGTGGCAATATATGCCGCAATGGTGGTAAGCCGTTTTATAGCATCACATCTGCAAAAGAAAGGCATATTAAACGCTAAACAAACGCTTATATCCAGCTTCGCCGCGCTCGGTTTAGGCACGTCTATGTTTGCCGCGGCGGGCATAAGCCCTGTGGGCCTTATAGGCGCGGCATTAGCGTTTATGGGTTCTGCCAACACATTTGCGCCGCTTTATAATGTTACGTCAAAGAATAACCCCAACAAATCAAGCGAAATATCTTTGATATTCTTTACCACCACAACGCTTGCCGCGCTTTCCACCACAATATTGGGCGCGGTTATAGACATCACAGGCTCAAAACAGATTGGCTTTATAGTGCCTTTTGTTGCAATACTGGGCGCCTTATATCTTGCAAAATATGTGTTTAAAGATATGCCTATACTTAAAAAGTTAAACCCGCGCAAAGCCTCGGCAAAAGGCAAAAAGCAAAAAACAATGCCGCAAGAGCAGCAGGAAGGCCCGACGGATTTTAACAATCCCCAGCCGCAAAACTAAAACAAATATTTTCCTGCTTACAACAAAAAAGGGCCGCGTAAAAGCGGCCCTTAAACATTTATAATATCTGTTGGTATTTACTATTCTTTCAGTTCAGTCCCTTTCATTATGCGCCACCATGCAATCTTGCGCAAAGCCTGCGCGCGCGCCGTAATATCCTGCGCGTCGGCGGGTGTTGTGCCGTCGGTGGTTATCTTTATATCTTTATTGTTTATATCGCCCATTTCATTGCCGTAAATCCAATACATATTGTGCAGGCCAAAGGCGGGCGCGGCAAGCATATCTTGCCCAAGGGAATAATATTCAAAACCTTTCGGCGCGGCAAGTTCTATAACGGTGGCGGGTATATCTTTGTGGCTGCCGCTTAAGTTTTGCTCGGCGGGTTTTGTTATCCCTTTGCCAAACAAAATAAACGGGACGGCAACGGTTTCGTAAATATTCGGGTTGGGGTTAACATACCACCTTTGCGCGTGGTCGCCCGTCAATATAAAAATACTATCAGGGTATTTTTGATACATAGTTTTAATAAACTCCGCTATGTATTTATCGGAATATTCAAAATGGCGCAGTTTATTTATTAAATCTTTATCCTTCGCCTGAGCGGGGGGCAAAATCTTTTCAAAATCGGCGGCGGTTTTTATGCTTTTTTCCGCGTCAACATTGACCGTAAGCGGCGGGTGGTTGGAACTGGTTAATATAAAGTTAAACGATGGTTTATCATCTTTAAACAAGGTTTCTATACCCTGCAAAAACTCTTTATCTTCCACGCCCCAGGCATTGCCCTTGCCGGCAAAATCAGCCTTATAATAAGCCTTATCAAACTGCTGGGCGGAGGCAAAAGAACCAACATTCTCCCACGATGGAAAACCGCCGTAAAAGAAGCGCGTTTCGTAACCCAGTTTTTTAAGCTGAACGCTTAAAGCCGTTTCGTACGGTTTGGCGGCGGAAGGCTGGCTGGCGGTGTATATGCTTATATCGGGCATACCCAAAATTGCGCCCGTAAGGCCGAACATCGTACCGTTGGCGGCGGGCAAGAAATTGCTTATAAGCAGCGCATTATTCTGCGCCAAAATTCCTTTTACGCCGTTTGCTATACCAAGGTCTTTATATTGGTCCAAAAGCGGCCAAAGCATATAAGTTTCGCCCATAATAAAAAAGATATGGCGGGGCGGGTTTTGCGCGCCGCGCGCGTGTTTTAAAAGGAAAGGTTCTAAACTATTTTCCTGATAAGGCGCGCCCGTAAGCAGCTCTATATTCTGCTTAACCTCCTGCGCGGTAAGTTTTATGTGATTTATCTTGGCGGTATATTTATGTATACGGCTGGCTTTGTACAGGGCTTGTACGTCGTCTAATATAGCCTCGTTAAGCAGGTGCTGGCTAAGGCGGGCGGCGTTCTTCCAGTAAATAGAGCCGTTGTAGCCAAAGCTGCCGCCGTGGCGCATATAAACGGCAAAGAGGGGGATAAATAAAATGACGGCAATAAGCGCAATCTTTTTATGTTTTATCTTGGCGGCGAAAGATGGTTTTGGCACGGCGGAAAGAAATTTCTTAAGCAAAAAAGTAAGCGCAGCCGCCGCCAAAATGCCCGCAAAAATCCTGAGCGGCGCGTTGTATTGCTTTATCGCGGTATCGGTTATGGCGTAAACATCGTCGTGGAAAGTGTTAAAGATAAAAGGGTCAAAAGCGTTATGGAACTCCCTATAATACGGTATTCTGGTTTGAAACAATATGCTTAAAACCAACATCTCCGCACCGCCCAGCCAAAGGCGTATTTTTAAGGAGGGCCATTTTTGCCAAATCTGCCTGCCAAGCGTGGCAAAAACGAAGGTGGGAATGATAAACGCGGCTGCGGTTTTAAGGCTGATTCTAAATCCGAAGAACATTGCGGCAAGAATATCTTTAAAAGTTGTTCCCGCCTCTAAGGAAGAGGCAAAAACCGCAATAAACAAAGCGCGGTAAAGGGATAAAACTAGAAGCAGAAAAATAAATAATTTTAGGTCTGCGGCAATATCGTCAATAAAAAAGTTAAATCTGTTTTGGTGGGAGAGAATAAAGGTTTTTATTTTATTTATAAATTTCATTTTAAAGTCCTATATATTATGTTTTTAAGAATATCAAATATGTGGGAACCGGCGCAAACCCACCCGCGCGGCGGAGGTTTTTGGGGGAGGTCTTGTGACACTATTGGCGGTGGTTTTGCAAAAAGTGTTGGCGCAATTTTTGCACCAGTTAAGTTATTAAATGATGTAAAAAAATAAATAGAACATACTTGATAAAAAGGATAAAGGGGAAGAAATTTTCAGATTGTCCGCGTAATTTCATCAAGGCCGTCTGTGTTGGAACAAATTTAGCAAGCAAGCCCGCGTAATTTAATTAATGCCGTATTACTAGCGCATATTTAGCAGACAGCACGTATGGATTTGATTAATGCCGTTTGTGCTGGAACAAATTTAGCAGGCAAGCCCGCGTAATTTAATTAATGCCGTCTGCCGCAGAACAAATTTATAGATTGGCAGCGTGATTAGGCGGGGTTGAGCTTATTTTTTATTTTATTGTGAACGCGGTGT
>JAEXBW010000005.1 GCA_023393825.1 Elusimicrobiota bacterium
CTTCCGCACCACAAAACCTTAAACCAACATTAAAAAATCAAAAAAGCTAAAAATTCAATTTTTTAATTTTTAAAGAAAAATATCAGGCCGAAATTTTGCCTAAAACAAAAACCAAATGTTTGCAAAAGCTTAAAAATAAATTTGTAAAAACCCCAAAACCAAAGTTTTAAAAAGCGGTAAAAACCAAGAAGCCAAAAAATCCCAAAAAGCCAAACTCAAAAAGCCAAATCCATAAAAACCCCAAAACCAAAAACCTAAAACTTAAGCTTTTAAAAAATTGCAAAAAATACCCCAAAACCAAACCCCGTACAAAAAGCCTTCTCCCGCAAAAACCATAAAAACCTTAAAACCAACAATAATACAAAAAGGCTAGCAATATTTTAAGGTGTAAAAAACCATTTTGCCAAAATTTACACCAAAAATATCAAACCCTAAAAAACCATAAATTTGCAATTACCCGTTTTCCCAGAGCGAGTGACGGACGCGCGCATAAACCCTAAGGCAATCACGCAGCAACACAATATACACGCAAAAAATCCCCGCCGTGGTAAGAAAGGCGGGGATTTCAATTTAAAAAACTGTTAAGCAAAAACAAAAGCTTTTATTTTAAAATTTCTTCTATATCGGCGGAGGCAATGGCGGGCGTGTCAAAAAATTTATTTTTAAGCACCTTTGCCGCAGCGTTTTTGGACTGCATACAAAGCAGCGGTATAACAGCCTTTGCGGTAAATACAAACGGCAGTCTTTTGGCGTAGCGCAGGCGTTCGTTATGGGTGGCGCAATAGTTTTGTATAAGGTCCTGCTGCTCTTCTTTGGTAAGCGTAAAGTAAGCGTCCTGCGCGAAGGCATTAATATTCCTTTTAAAAAAGCCTATAAGCTGTTTATTGGGAATGCTTAAAGCTTCCGCAAGGTCCGCGTCGGTAATAACTTTTTGGTTTCTGATAAGACGAAATTTCATATTGCTTCTACGCTCCCTTTGGTTTTGGTATATATCTTGCTATTTCCGCCAGAGTGGTTTGCAAGTCGTAAGGTTTGCCTATAAAATGGTCCGCCCCCGCTTCCATCGCGCGCTGCTGCTGCTCCGCGCTGGTAAGGGTGGACATTATTACCACGGGCGTGCGCCAAAGCGCATTATCGGTTTTAATGGCTTTACAAATTTCAAAACCGCTTATATGTGGCAGCATTAAATCCAGCAAAATAACTTCTGGCTTATTTTTTTTGACGGCGGGCAAGGCCGCGCGCCCGTCGTTAACCCAAATAACTTCGTGGCCTTTAATTTCCAACGCGCCCTTAAGCGCGCCGCCCAAACTTTTGGAATCTTCTATAAGCAGTATTTTAGCCATATTAAAACACCTCGCAGGTATTTTTAAAAGCTTCGGCAAGTTTTACATATTCCTGCCCGTGTTGCTCAAGGGTTTTTATTTCCCCCTCGCTTAAAGTTCTTACTATTTTGGCAGGCACGCCCATAACAAGGCTGCCCGCAGGGATAGTTTTGCCCGCAGGTAAAACAGTACCCGCGCCTATAATACAGTTGGGGCCTATGTTACTTTCCATAATAACAGAACCCATACCGATAAGGCTATTGTCGCCCACAACCGCGCCGTGTACAACGGCATTGTGGCCTATGGTAACGTTTTTACCTATTAAAGCGGGGCGGTTGTAATCCACGTGTATGCTTACATTATCCTGCACATTGCTGCCCGCACCTATCTTTATTTGCGCAATATCTCCGCGCAAAACCGCACCGGGCCATATAGAACAATTTTCCGCCACCACAACATTGCCAATAACTACCGCCGTTTCGTGCATATAGACGGAGGAATGTACCAATGGAGTAAAATCGTTAAATTTCTGTTTCATGCTTTAAATATTCCCCCGTCTTATCTTTTGTCAACGCAGACGGTTCGGAAAGTTTTAAACCCCAGTATACAAACACGCTTATAATACCGGGTATAATGTAGTACACAAATCTGTAAATTAAAGTTGCCATAAGGGCAAGGTTCCAGTCTATACCCATTTGGGAAAAGACGGAAGTCATCACCAGTTCCATAGCGCCCAATCCGCCCGGTAAGACGGGGATAAGAGTGGTAACCATACCAATGGCAAAACCCGCCAAAAGCACGCCTATGGATATATGCACGCCCACGGCAAGGAAGGCCATATATAAAATGAGTATCGTAAACACCCAGTCGCCGCAGATATAAACAATAGCGCGGGTAAGTTTAACTTTATGTTTGTGTATTGTGCTTATGCCGTTATCAAGTTGTTTTGCAAAGGCGGAAAAATTATTTTTAGGTATTAACGCGCGGAAAAGGTTATAGATAATTTTGTTGATAAGCAAAAATATTCTGCGCAGCCATTTATAGCGAAAATTGCTGTTAAACATAAACGCCGTAACCACCGCACCGACGGAAGCAACGCCTACTACAACAGAAAAGTTTTTAAGCATCTGCTCCATACTGGCATTATTGGAAAGCAGCAGCAAGAGCGTACCCTGCAAAATTATAATAAGCAGCACAAAGTACAGCAACACGGTAATAACAATGCTTGCCATAACGCTTATGCCCAATGGTATCTGGCGTTTGCCCAGCAGGTGCGCGCGCAGCGCAAAACCGCTTACGCCCATAGAGGAAACCAAATAATTTACCGTCGTGGAAACGAAGGCTATGCTTATAGCCGCGCCAAGGTTTATCCTTTGGCCTAAAAGTTTAAGCGTTTCCCAAAGGGAAAGCCCCATACAAACATATATAGCCGCCGAGGACAGACACGCAAGAATAAGGTACAGGGTATTAACCTCGTTCCATATCTTAATAAAGCTGTCTTTAGCGTCGTAAACAAGCCAAGCCACAATGGAAACGGAAACTATGCAGCTAAGCGTTACAAGAATACTTTTTTTATTAAGAAGTTTCATTTTTATAAGCTCTCACAGTAATATTCGCGGCAACTTTTTATAAATTATATAATTTTAATATGAAATATATCACAATAACAGGGGCAAAAACCCACAATTTAAAAAATATAAGCCTTAAGATACCGCGCGGACAGATGATTGTCGTCACAGGCCTTTCAGGTTCAGGTAAAAGTTCACTGGCCTTTGACACCATCTACGCCGAGGGGCAGCGCAGATATGTGGAAAGCATGTCCGCCTATGCCAGACAATTCTTGGAACTTATGGAAAAGCCCGACGTGGAAATGATTGACGGCCTTTCCCCCGCAATATCAATAGAGCAAAGGAATCCTTCCAGAAATCCGCGTTCCACCGTCGCCACCGTTACGGAAATTTACGACTACTTCCGCCTTTTGTACGCCCGCGTCGGCAAACGCCATTGCCCGCAATGCGGCAGGCCAGTGGAGCAATGGTCGCTGCAGGCGATAGCGGCCGATATGCTGGCAAAATTTAACGGGAAAACCGTTAATATACTCGCGCCCGTCGTGCAGGGCAAAAAAGGCACTTACGAGGAGCTTTTTGCCAAACTTAAACGCGAAGGCTTTGTAAAGATTTATGCAAACGGAGAGGTTTACCCCCTCTCTTCCCCGCCCGTCTTGGAGCGTTATAAAAAGCACACGCTTGATTTGCTTGTTGACGAAATTTTTATAGACGAAGCCGACCGCGAACGCATCATAGACGCGCTTGAACTTGCCGTTAAATACTCCAAAGGTATGGTTAAAGTTTTAAACGGTAAAGAGGAGTTTGTCTACAGCGAAAATAATGCCTGCGCCCATTGCGGCATTGGCTTTGAAGACCTTGAGCCGCGCTCCTTTTCCTTCAACGCGCCGCAAGGCGCCTGCCCGGAATGTAACGGGCTTGGCATCAAAATAGAAATTGACGAAAATCTGGTAGTACCCGATAAAAACCTTTCCATTAACGAAGGCGCAATAGCCGCGTGGGAATCCCCCGTAACCAACAAAACAAACCGTTGGAAGAACTCTTGGGCGGGTTATTATTACGAAATTTTAAATTCCGTCTGTAAAGCCCATAAAATCCCCATGGATAAGCCGTGGAAAGACCTTACAAAAGCTCAGCAGGATATGCTTTTGTACGGCGGGCAGGGCGTAACCTACAAAGTGCATTGGGCCAATAACCCCAGCGATTTTGAGGGCGTTATCGGCAATTTAAAACGCCGCCATAACGAAAGTGAATCCGAATTTGTAAAAGAAGAAATTTACAATAAATATATGAGGGAAGTTACCTGCCCCGTCTGCAAAGGCGCAAGGCTTAAGCCCGAAGTGCTTTCAGTCTACATCGGCGGCAAGAATATATCGCAAATAACTTCTATGCAAGTGGGCGCGGCTTTGGATTTTGTAAATAATTTAACACTTACAGAGCGCGAACAAATTATAAGCAAGCAGATATTTAAGGAAATCCGCGCAAGACTGGGTTTTTTGAACAGCGTCGGTTTAAGTTACCTTACGCTGGACAGAAAATCGCAAACATTATCGGGCGGGGAAGCGCAGCGCATACACCTTGCCACGCAGATAGGCAGCGGCCTTACTGGCGTGCTTTACGTGCTGGACGAGCCGACAATAGGCCTGCACAGCCGCGACAATGACCGCCTGATAGAAACGCTTAAAAAATTGCGCGACCTTGATAATACTCTTATCATCGTGGAACACGATAAAGATACCATTTTGGCGGCGGACCATCTTGTGGAACTCGGCCCCGGCGCGGGCGAACACGGCGGCAATATTGTGGCGCAGGGCGAACGTGAGGAATTTTTAAAAAATCCTGCCTCCATAACATCGGCCTACCTTAACGGCACCAAGCAGATATTGCCAAACCTGCTGCCAAAAACGCCTTCAAATAAATGGATAGAAATTAAAGGCGCGAAACAATTTAACCTTAAAAATATAGACGTAAGAATACCTTTAGGTTTATTTGTTTGCATAACGGGCGTATCGGGTTCTGGCAAATCAACTTTAATACACAATATTTTATACCGCGCGCTTGCCAAAAAGTTTTATAACGCAAAAGAAGACGCGGGCGACCATAAAAATATTACGGGTTTGGAACACATAAATAAAGTTATCATCGTGGACCAAAGCCCTATCGGCAAAACGCCGCGCTCCAACCCCGTTACATACACGGGCGCGTTTACGCATATAAGAGATTTGTTCGCGCAAATGCCCGAGGCTAAACGCCGCGGATATAAAGCGGGCCGCTTTTCCTTTAACGTAAAGGGCGGCAGGTGCGAAAAGTGTCAGGGCGACGGTATCTTAAAAATACAAATGCAGTTCTTACCAGATATTTATGTTAAGTGCGAAGAATGCGACGGCAAACGCTTTAACGAAGATACTTTGCAGGTTAAATTTAAAGGCAAAAGTATTTCCGACGTGCTGGATATGAGCGTGGACGAAGCCGTGCCATTCTTTGAAAGCATACCCAAAATAAGCAAAATTTTAACCACCTTACAGGACGTAGGGCTTGGATATATAAAGCTTGGGCAAAGCGCTACAACGCTTTCGGGCGGAGAGGCGCAGCGCGTAAAACTGGCTGACGAACTTTCCCGCCGCGCGACGGGCGACACGCTTTATATATTAGACGAGCCGACAACAGGCCTGCACTTTGCCGATATAGACAAACTGCTTAGCGTTATGCACCGCCTAAGCCGCGAGGGCAACACCGTGCTGGTGATTGAACATAACTTGGACATCATAAAAACGGCCGACTGGATTGTTGACCTTGGGCCTGAAGGCGGCGACAAAGGCGGGCAGATTGTGGCAGAGGGCAATGTGATGGCTGTGGCGGAAAATAAAAAATCTTACACTGGGCAGTACCTTAAGCGTGAGTTGGAGGATTTTAAAGCCTTAAACAAAAACTTGCCCGACGTAAAAGCAACATATTCCGCACCCGCGCCAAAAGCCGCGGCTAAAAAGAAAAAAGCTAAAGTTTAACCGCATAGCAACAAAAGAAAAGAGCAAAAGTTTTTACGCTTTTGCTCTTTTTTGTTTTTTAAATTTTTAAATTAATCACATACTTCTGCTTATTTTTTCTCTCTCGGTTTTCTGCAAAGCTTTAAGCCAAGTCCAAAATTTTGTTTCAAAGTCTTTAATATCTCTAAATCCGTATGCCTTTTTTAGTGCCGCCTCGCAGGATACGCGTTGCATTACCGTTCTGCCATGCTCGTCTTTAACTATATTACCGCCGGCGTCGCGCTTTTCTTCAAAGGAACTTACAAGCTTTGTAAATTGCTCAAACTGCATACGCTTTTCGGGGTAGGCGGCATTGTAAGGCCTAAATAAAAACCTTACCATCGCATAGGCTTGAAAGTACCAGTTTTCCACATCTCCGCGCTGCGCGGCTATATCGTAAGAGTTATTGCGAATAAACTCCGAGAAAGGTTTTAAAAATACAACTTTTGTGGAAAGAATATTTTTATCTTTAATACTTGGCTTTTCCCCGCCTTTTCTCATTCCCGCAACAGCCAGTTTATCACCCGCGCTAAAAATGTTTATAACCACCAAATCGCTGGCCCATACGCCGCCTTTAGTATCAATGGAAATATCTTCCATATTAACGGCAAGACCTTCGTTAAGCCATACGGGCGGCTCCAGCCTTTGCGGGCGGGTGGACGGGTTAAAAAAATTCTCTACAAAAAGGTGGGTAAGCTCGTGGGAAAACTGCTGTATCATACGGTTTATATTATTAGGCTCGTCGTACATAACTATTCTGTTGTCCGAGGGAGAAAAGAAGGCCCCCGCCCAGTTGCTTGTTACAGGCTCATTATGCAAAAAACTGCCGCGGCTTTGGTAAACATAAACATCGGTCTTGCCGCCCATCATCCAAGATATGTTTTTGCGCAGTATTTGGTGTATAGTTTCAAACTTCATCGCAAGGTTAGGCGTGGTAATGCCTGTTTTGCGCGGCTCTATTCTTATGTTAAAATTGCCCGAAGAACTTTCGTTCCACTTTATATTGCTTTTAGGCGCTGCAGGTTTTGGTGCAGGTTTACTTGCGGTATTTGCCGCAGCTTTGTTTTGCGTCCCGCCATTTGCTGATGCGGTATTACTTTGTTTATTTTGCTTTTTATCTCCGCCATTCCCGTTTGAAGATTGTTTTTTGGGGGGCGCAGGGTTATTAGCCGCAGCATTAGCCACAAGTTCCTCCGACGGGCGCACCAAGCTTAATGTAGATTTAGGTGCGGCGGCGGCATATTCGTCCGCGGTACTTTTAGGATTTTGCGGGGCATTTTGCGCAGTATTTTTAGGGGTAAGTTTTTCTTTTTCGGCTACGCGTTTAGCTTTTTCTATCCAAGCATTATCGTCAGCGGGAAGCTGGGCGCAAAGCATTGTAGCGGTAAAGAGGAATATAAATAAAGAAAATATTTTAGTTTTCATAGCCTTATAAAAATTTAAGCTTTTCCCTGCCTTATTGGCAAGCAAAAAGCTTAACATCAAATATATATCCGCCGTAAAAAAGGCGCAAAAAAGCCCGCAAAAGCGGGCTTAAAATCAGTTAAGTTTATCGGTATTCGTAACCTCAACAACCATTTGCTTAACATCAGTTCCCGCGCCTGAGTTAATGTTTACTGTTTTGATAACGCCCCCGACATTGCAGGAGAACGTGGTGGAAGACAAGGGCGGAAGGCCGTTTTCTTCCCTTACCATAGCAATAGCATTATATTGGGACAAGCAGGATTCTGCATAAGCCTTGGCAGAAACTTTCCTTTTAGTTTTTACTACATTTGTCGTCCTTGTCATAGCAAGGCGCAAAACCAAAAGCACCACCGCCGCAATAACGCTGCCCAGCACCAATACCTGCATTAAGGCAGAGCCTTTTTTATTCCTTAAAAACATAATCAGACCCCCCCGCTTATTATAAATTTTCTTTTAAACTCTATGTGTACAGGCGGAGTTTTATCATTAAAATCTTTATGCACTCTTATTGCAACATCATAGTTGATATTATCCCCGGTAGAAATTGCAGGCTTAGCGTCAACATTGTCCATAACGTTAGTACCCGCGCAGGAGTCAAGGTCGGAAAGGAAATCCGATATCGTTTTAGTAGCAGGATAATTAGATTCCCTTCTTAATACCCTCTTCTTTGCAGAGTCATAGCAATACGCAAAGTATTGGGACGTAGGTACAAAAGCCGCAAGGTTTGAATTGGCAGGCTCTATGGTGTCGCCAACTTTACGGGCATTTCTGAACCCGACGATAAGTATGTTCGGCTCAGAAGTAAGCACCTTAGTAGGATATATTATAACATCAGCTTCCGTTATATCTTTGTGCATACCTCTTAAGAACATAGAAAGGTTGTTTCTTATAACGGACTGGCGCTGCCCGCTTGAAGTCTGCAGGGAAGCCGCCTTCCATATAGAAACCAATGCAATAGTAACCATGCTGCCTATAAAGACAGCAACTAAAAGTTCCATTAAAGTAAAGCCTTTATTATTCTTCATAACACTTCTCTGTTACACATAATATTAAATTTAATTGATTTTAAAGTCGGATTCTGGCCCGTAACGTCAGGCACGGCTACCGTAACAGCGGAAACGGTATAAGTAAAATTGGAGGCCGAAGGTTCACACACGGGCGGCAAAAGACATTTTATCTTGTGCGTATCAACTGAGAGCGGGTCCGTTTCAAAAGCCTCGTCAGGACAAAGCCCGTTTTTTAAATCTGTCGGTACTTTAGTTTTATCCGAAGTAACATAGTTTTTAAGCAAATTATTTGCGCTCTCCACCGCAAACACCATATCTTCTTTATAGGACGGGTCAATAATCGCTCTTCTGGAAGCCATCAAAGCGGAAAATATCCCCCCCACCACTACAGAAACAAGCAGCATGGCAATAACGGCTTCAATAATTGTATATCCTTTTGAGTTTTTCATAATGATACCGTCTTAATCCTTATTATCGTCCAAAGTTCCGTATTTGTCAACCCATGCGCAATAAGCAGTGCTGTAATCGCCCGAATCAGCCGTACCCGTCATGCAAGATAAAGCCCCTGCAGGAGCGGAGCTGCAACAAGTTGAACCTAAGTAAAAATTATATTTGTATGCCGCCCAGTTTACATTTTGTAAATAGCGACAGCCTTTCAATACCCCTGGTGAATTATTTGTAGCAGTTACCGTACACGCTACCGACGCGGAAGAATTGACGGAAGCATTTGTAAAAGTGACATTGGGATAATCTGCCTTAAAGGTTTTATAGGCCTGCGCCACAAGCTGAAGCATAGCCTTTGCTTTATCGTTTGCCGCGTCTTTAATATAACCTCTGATAAACGGCGAACTGGTGGCAGCCAATATAGCCATAATGGCCATAACGGCTAAAAGTTCGGGAAGGGAAAACCCTTTTTTATTATTAAATTGTGCCATCTGTAGCATACCCCTTGGCGTTAACGCCGGCGCAATAATTATCTTTATATTTGCTACCCACGTCAGAGCCTGACTTTGGCAACATATACACATAGCCGGAACCGCATCCGCCCGTGGTGGTTTTTGCAAAATAAGCATATTTCATACCGTCAAAATCGTACTTGGGAACATATCCGCATGCAACCAAACGGCTTACGGTTAAATCCGTGGTTTGGCAGGCTGCTCCGTTTGACGCATTAGTAAATTGCGCAGGCGTAAGGAACATACCCGGATATTCTTCCAAATATCTCTGATAGCCTTCGCTAAGCACTTCCAACTTGGATTTTGCCTGCTTGTTTTCCGCCTCGTAAATGGAATCAATATAAGCCAAAATGGAATAGGTAGCCAATATCGCAATAATCAATATGGTTATAAGCAGCTCTATAAGGGTAAAACCGTTTTTCTTCATAACAATATCCTTAATATTTAACCTCTTTATTCATATCGTAGTTATTTTCTACGCGGCCAAGGTTAGTGCTTGATACCCAAGCCTCCCCCTCATATCTGCCCTTAGCATCCCAATTTTTCATAACAGCTATTCTTACTTCCGAGCCGCTCTTGCATGCATCTATAGGCTGCCCGCCCTCTGTATCGGGGTTACAAATATAGTAGGTGTATCCGTTATAGTTTAAATTTATACCTGAACCGCTCCACGAATCTTGGTTTTTAAGATACGCCACTTTAAGAGCATTGGTATTATAAAACATTACCTGCGGGTCAACAAAACTACTGCTAAGAGCCTGACCGAAACGGCCCGCAACTTTTATGGGAGCGTCTTCGTTATACATTCTGGCGGCGTTGGCAACCTCAAGCAATTTAAGACGAGCGCCTTCGTTTTTTGTTATTTCTCTGCTCTTCTTAAACGATGGAAACGCTATCATTGAAACTATTGCTATCAGCACCACCACAACCAAAACTTCAATAAGAGTAAAGCCTTTTCTGTTAAGCATTAAGCCCCCTTGCGCAAATTATGCCCCGGACATACCGATTTGAGACATTTTGAATATAGGCATGAAGATTGAAAGCACGACTACGGCAATAATAGCACCGATGCCCACAACCAGAACAGGGTCGATCAAAGCAGAAAATCTTGCGATGAACTGGTTAATTTGTTCCGTATAAAACTTAGAAAGCGTTTCCATAATGCTGGGCAGTTTACCTGATTCTTCGCCCATCAGCATCATTTCCGTCATAAGCCCGGGGAAAACGCCCGTCTTTCTGAAGGATTCGGAAATACTTTTGCCCGAAGCCACATCTCTCTTTGCCGCGATAATTGCGTCTTGTATCAAGACATTGCTTTCAAAGGCTTCTTCCATAACGTTAAGTACGTTAATAATACTTACACCGCTGTTAAGCAATGTGGCCATTGTGGATAGAATTCTTTCAAAATAAATATTGCTGACAAATTTACCGAATATCGGCATAGACAGGTGGAATTTGTGCCACATTCTTCTGCCTGATGGTGTGGAAATAAGCAGATAAAAGCCTACGCATACGCCCACTATACCCAAAATTACCAAGAACAAATGTTCTCTTATTGTGGTTGATATAACCAAGATAAGCTGTGTAAGCGGCGGCAGTTCCATATCAAAGTCTTTAAAGATTGAAGCAAAGGTAGGAACGATACCGACGATAAAGTAAATCAAAACGCCCATAGACATAACAAACAAAACAGCGGGATATGTAACGGCCGTAATAATTTTACTCTTAAGCATTTCGGTTGATTTTACGTATTTTGCAACCTGCAGCAAAGCCTCGGAAAGATGCCCGCCGACTTCGCCCGCCTGCACCATTGAAAGCCAAGTATGGTCAAATATTTTAGGGAATTTTTCTAAAGAACCGTGGAGCGAATTACCGCCCGCAATATCACGCGCGATAGCCAAAAGAACAGGGCCTAAGTTTTTATCGGTAGAAAATTCGCCCAAAAGCGAAATGGCTCTTACCAAAGGCACGCCGCCTGCGATAAGGGTGGAAAGCTGTTCGGCAAAGAACGCCATAACGTGGCCCGCAACCTTTACATTGCCCACGCCCGATGAGGCTTTAAGAAGTGACGCAAAAGGGCTTTTTGCGGCCACCTGTGCGATTTCTATAACCAAAGTACCTTTGTTTTGTAAAAATTCCAAAGCAGCTTCTTTTGTATCTGCGTCAACAAAACCTTTATAGTTTCTGCCTCTGGCATCCTGCGCGGTATAGCTGAATTTTGCCATAATATACTCCCCTCAATTTTTTTACTCTTCCGCAGTAGTAACTGAAAATACTTCCTCTACGGAGGTTATACCTCTTACTGCTTTTCTCCAGCCGCTTGCTCTAAGATTCCACGCGCCGGTAGATATAGCCGCCTGCCTTAACTCTATCAAATCTTTCGTTTTGTAGATAGTGTTACGCATAGCTTCGTTAATTTTGAAAACTTCGTAAATAGCTTTTCTGCCTTTGTAACCCGTTCCCGCACATTTAGGGCAGCCCGAGGACTTAAAGAAAGTCCAAGTAGATTGCTCTTTTGGGGAAAGGCCCGACTCTTTTAAAATCTGGTCAATTACAACTTGAGAAGGAACATAAGGAACCTTGCAGTAAGGACATAAAATTCTTACAAGACGCTGGGCAGCCACAAGCGCCAAGCTGCTTGCCAAAAGGAAAGGTTCCGTACCCATATCAATAAGACGCGGAATTGCGCCGATAGCTTCGTTAGTGTGCAGTGTGGAAAGCACCAAGTGACCCGTTAAAGCGGCTTTAAGACAAGCTTCCGCCGTTTCCGAGTCGCGGACTTCACCGACCAGAATAACATCAGGGTCTTGACGGAGGAAGGATCTTAAGCCTGCGGCAAAAGTAAGCCCGATTTGCGGCTTAACCTGCACCTGACTGATACCCGCAAGTTTGTATTCCACGGGGTCTTCCAATGTCATATAGTTAAGTTCTACTGATTTAATAGTGTTTAAAACGGCGTTAAGAGTGGTTGTTTTACCCGAACCCGTAGGACCGGTAAGGAATATAAGACCGTGCGGCATTGCGCACGCTTCCAAAAAGTCTTTTTTCTGTCTGGGTTCAAAACCCAGTTTATCAACGTTAAGTTCGCCGGTACCCTTATCCAAAATACGAAGAACCAGCTTTTCGCCGAATACTGTGGGACAAACGGAAACACGGTATTCGATGGTTCTGTTATGGAACCTTACTGCAAAGCTGCCGTCCTGCGGCAAACGTTTTTCAGCGATGTCTAATTTTGACAAAATTTTTATACGAGATATAATTGCCGCCACGGCTTCTTTTGGCGGGGAGGTTCTTTCGTACAAAGAACCGTCTATTCTGAAGCGCAAACTTACGCGCTCGTCAAACATTTCCAAGTGAATATCAGAGGATCTTTCGCTCATCGCCTGTCTTAAAATGGCGTTAACCATTCTTATGTAGTGAGAGCCTGCGCCTGCGGGCGCTTCTTTATCCAAATCCAGTTTGCCTTCGGGGCTGGCCAAATCGGCAAGACTGTCTGACTGGTCTTCCGCCATCATGACATTATCGTCAGCCTTTTCCGCCACTACTTCTTCCAACATATTCTTTTTGCTGTAAAAATTATCCAACGCCAAGAATAACTGCGATTTACTTGCGATGAAAGGCTGTATTTCCAGCCCTGTCATCATCTTAAGGTTGTCTATCAAAAATACGTTGGAAGGATCGTTCATAGCGACAGCTAAAGAGCCGTCATCGGCAAACAATGGCAGGATAAGGTTTTCCCTTGCATACTTTTCACTTATAACATCCGCAAGGTTTTGGTCCTTTTCCGGCAACAGGATACCGTTTTCTCTGCTGGCATACGGCACGGAAAGCTGCTTGGAGATAGCTATAATAATGTCTTCTTCTTTAACTATGCCCAAAGCTACAAGGGAGTCTTGCAACGCCATTCCGTTCTGCTGGGAATGTAGTTGCGCTTTTGTAAGATCTTCCTCGCGCAGCTTGCCCTGCTCCATCAAAATTTCTGTCAGCTTTTTAGCCATATAAACGATCCTTCCGCAAAATTAATACTGTTTAAATTCTTATTCCGATAATACCGTCGGCGTTAAGAAGATTACCAAGTCGCTTGTGGATTTGGTTTTGGTCTTGCTCGTAAAGAACCAACCGATTATGGGGATCTGTCCGAGTATAGGAACTTTTCTTACGCTTTCTTTTTCGTTGGACTGTAATAAACCGCCCAATACTACGGTTTGACCGCTCTTTACTCTGACCTGTGTGGATACCGCGCGGGTTACCGTATCGTAGTTGCCGTTACCTGTTTCGGAAGCGACTAAGTCGGAATAGGAAGGGGCAACCGTAAGGGTTACATAACCTTCTTTGTTAACCTGCGGGGTTACCGTTAAGGTTAAACCGACTCTTCTTCTTTCAACGCCTGAAGTAGAGGCCGAGGAGGAACCGCCGCCGTCCGTTCTTGTAACGGTACTTACGGCCGCTTCTCTTGAAGAGGTAATAACAGCGGGGTTGTTGTTCATTGTAATAACTTTAGGTTTACCAAGTGATCTGGCTTCGCCGTTTGTCATCATAGCTTTGAACAAAACCGTAAACATTGTAAAGTCTAATGTGGGAACGCTGCCCGCTATTGTTCTGGTCCAGGTTGTTACGCCTGTGGTGGTGTCGGTTTCTTCTGTCCAAGCGGGTGTTGTACCAAAATATTTTAATACTCCGCCGCTGCCTGTTCTGCCGTCATCGCCGCCAAAATAGTCCCAAGGCATTTCCGTTTTACCGCCGGTAAACTGCGCCATAGAGCCTGATTCTCCGCCCCATGTAAAACCGACGTCAAAACCGCTGGATTTGCTGACTTCAACAATCTGGGCTTCAATTAAAATCTGGGGAGCTTTAACGTCAAGTTCGGCCAAAATATTTTCTACCTGCGGGAAAACTTCGGCAACGTCGGTAATAATAATTTTGTTTGTTCTTGAGTCAACCGCTATCTTACCCTGTTTGCTAAGCACACTTTTAATAATGGAAAGTATTGCAGAAGCGCCTTCGCCGCCGCCACTGGAGGAAGCTGCACCGCCACCTATTGTAGCTGCGCCCATATCTCCGCCGCCCATGCTGCTGCCGCTGTCAAACACATTGCCTGAGGAGGAAGAAGAATAGCTGCCTATAGAAGAAGAAGTTACATCGGCAGGCATAATAGAGTTTAAGCTCTGCGACGCTGAAGACTGTGACTGAAGAGATACATAGTTTAATGTATAAACTTTTGTAACCACATCAGGGGCTTCATCCGATCTCTTTGTAATAACGTAGCTGTCGCTTTTGCCGATGCGCTGATATGTTAAACCTTGTACTCTGAGCAGCGTATCCAAAGCTTCTCTTACGGTTACGTTTGTAAGTGACGCGGAAACTTTCTTACCGGCAAATTCTTCGCCCATAATAAAGTTGATTTTTGATTGCGCTGAAATACTGTTCAAAAAGGTACCTATGGGTACGTTGTTAACCCTAATGGTAACTTTTCTGTCCAGGGGGGAGTTGGCTTCCATTTCTTTATATATAGAAGCTTCCTCTTTAGATTTTGTAACGCCCGTATTGCCGTTATCGGAATACGATAAATCTTCCACCACAGCGACTTTTGCTTCGGGCATTGCGTCCTGCGCGGCTGCTGCGACAGGTGTTAATATCTGCCCGCCCGCGAAAGCAAATGCCAGTAAAAGAGCCAGTCTTTTATTCATTACTTCCTCCTTAATTTACACTTCTTGCAATTTTCTACTCAATTCCACTATATTAATGGTAATTTTTTTACAAATCTTTGACCTTTATAAACAAAGGATACGGAATTGTCGGAAACAGCTACTATTTTTGCGCCCATAACCGTGTCCCCTATTCCTCTAATTTCCCCGTTTACAATGGCTTCCGTACCTAAAATACCGTCAATAGAAATCTTGTCTATAATAGCGCGCGCGGGGTTACGTTTAAGTTCTTCTTCGTATTCCTTTTGCTTCATTTGCGCATCTCTTCTTGCTTTTTCCGCGTCTTCAAGTCTCTTTCTTTCTTCGCTTATTCTTTTTTGTTCGGCTTCTCTTGCCTTTTCTATGGTGTCAACTTCTTCTCTGGAAAGGAAAGGGTCCCTTGAACTTTTGGGGGCAAAGCGAACTGCCTTTTTTTCCTGCATATTAACTTTAGCCTTTGCTCCCGCGGCAGAATTAGCTACCATACCTTCCAATTCGGTAGGCAGGGATATCTGCGCAAAAGCTGCGGACGCTGTTAAAGTTAAAAAAATTATTCCAATAAATTTCTTCATATCATTACCCTGTTTGGTTTAAGACGCTGCTGTTGGCGTCTGCGCTTCTTCGTTGACAAAAACCGTATGCACTTTCATATTTATCTGAACTTTACCCAAGCTTCCGTCAGCTCTGGTTACGGTAAGGTCGGAAATTCTCATAAAATATTTATTGTTTTCTATGGCCTCTATCATTTTACCCAGTTGTGAGTAATCTAACTCGGCCTCCACATTAACAGAGGAGAGGGTGAAAATATCACTTTCTTCCAAATTATGTTTGCCCGTTCTTGTGGACTCAACCCCTATCTTACTAAAGATAGATACCATTTCCGCCAACAACCATTCGTTTTTCTTATCGGTAGGCGGCAGCTGCTTAACAAGTTGTTCGTAAATTCCTTTTGATTCCCTGTATTCAACTTCGTTTTCAACTTCTGCCTGCTGGGCTTCAACTTTGCGCTTCATTTCCAATATTTTGGTTTCTGACCTGTTGTTTAAAATACTGACAACAATAGCAACCATCAAAACAACAAGCACAGGCCTTATAAAAGGTCTGAAGTTCTGCTCAAGCAGCATATTCTTTATATCTATAAGTCCGTCTTGAATATCTGTAATAAATCTCATTTGCCCACATCCTTTTCACACTTTAAAGTGAATTTTGTTCCAAGGATAAAATCCTTCTGCCTTTGCATTAAAGGCGTGTCGGAAAAATCATAAGATATTCTGGCCTGTCCTTTACAAATGTCTGACATTTCGGGCGCGCCGTCCATTGTTGAACGGAATTTATTGCCTAAAGCCAATTCTTTTTCTCTGCCTTCGTACGCGCTTGCAACGCCTTCCATAACCAAAATATTCTTTTCCTTAAAAGCATTAACGGAATAAGGATATTTTATTATCAGGCTTGTAAGCCACATTTCGTCGGCAAGAAGATCCGGTATGGCGGAAAGTTTTTGCGTATAGCTGACAGGTTTTAAAAGGTTTGATAAACCCGTTGCGTTTTTGGTCATTACGGCAACTTTATCTTTAATTTGAGAGGCGTATAAGCCTTTAAAGTCGGAAAGGTTTTCCGTCTTTGTAGCGCTTTCTTTCTGTTTTAAATCTCTGTTAACCACAACGGAGTTAAGCTGAACATAAGTACCCCAGCTTATAAATAAAAGAACGAGAAGAACGGCAATCTTCCATAAAGTAAGCGTTCCTCTTATTTCTTCTTCAGATGATCTGTTTTTGCGATAAAGGTCTATATCGGCAACTTTTTCGTTTAAAAATTTTAAGCAGGAACCCATCGCGGCCATTTCGGAAAAGCCTTCAACTTTAAAGCCGAAAATATCTGATATCTTCCAGTTCCTTACATGACGCTTAACTTCCCCCTCCAACACGGGTCCCCAAAAGTCGCCGTCGTCGGAAATTACTGTAGTATCTTCAAAAGGGTTCTTTTCCAGCTGCTTGGATATAAAATCCATACAGTTATTAACTTCAAGTCTGTTTCTGTTACCTATCGCGCGCTGAACTTCAACCTCGCGCATCAAAACGGGGACATCGTTTAAAGCAAAAACAAACTGACCGTTATGGTTGGTAAAGTTAGCATAAATTGAGCCTTTGCCCGCAATACTTTCCCTGTCGGTTTGATTAAAAAGTCTGTAAATAGACATAGGGGAAGTTTCTACAGCCACAAGGTTAAGGCCAATGTTCTTCATACCCGCTTCCAGTACGGCTACTATTCTGCTGGAGGTAAGGGAGAAGACGACCCCAAGTCTTTTGGCTTTTGTTAAAGAGGCAAAGAAAGGATATACATAATAGTCGTACACGCCGCGTTCAAAAGGATAATGTATATATTTACGCGCCTGAAGAGGAACGGCCTGCTTCCAATAATGGCGAGGCATATCCTGCATTACAAAGTGGCGGTGTATGCTAAAGTTAGGCGCAAGGGAAATGACAACATTTTTAGTGTTCCATTTTTTGCTGTCTATAATTTTTTTAATCGGGTCCAGCCAGTACTTGGGGTTAGAAAAGAAACTTTCGTTAAGTTCCGCGGGTTTTAAAATACCGGGGTGAATATCGCCCACAGGCAGCTTAATAAGAGAATCTACGTCTATCCCGCCGGACTTTTCGGTAATTTGGGCAACATAAACGTCCGTCAGAGATATATAAATCCCCAAACATTCCCGATAGTCAAATCTTTTTATACCCAGTAAGGTATCAAGTTTCTTAAGTATAGACATTACTTCCCCTGCCTTAATTAATAATTTTGTATCTGATCGTCAGCCGCAGTCGCCGCAGCGTCCTCAACGGGAGCCTGTGACGGATATGGCGTATCTCCCGCAAGGTTAGCGGCAGGCGCAGCCGTGGCAGCCGCAGGAGCGGCCGCAGGTGCTGAATAATCCGTGCCTGATAACAACGGGTCGTTAGGATTTAAAGCATAAGCGGAATCACTTGCCGCAGCGTCAGTCGCAGGCGCAGCCGCCGTGGCGGGTACGCTTGAATCGGTTATCGAAAATGTACCTACTCCGCTTGTTGCAGGGGCTTCTTCTCCCGCAACAGCTTCTTGTGCGCCGGGGCCTGCCGTTTTACCGGGTTTGGTCCAAAGGCGGGGAGCATTGTAATTAAGAATTGTGTCATCTTGCGCTGCTTTAGGAGCGGCAACCTTAGGCTCTTCTTTGCTGACGAGCGTAACTTTTCTTCTTACAATTTTTTCCTTACCGTTAATATCCTGCGCTTTAAGAATTATGGTATATCTGCCAAAGGGTAAAATTTGGCCGAAGTATTGTTTTTTACCGTTCCAATACATCTGCTGGTAAGCAGAACCGCTGCCCGCAAGTTGTCTTACAACATAATATTTACCGTCTTTAGCGTGTTGTATTATCTGCAGTTTCCAATCTGCGACGGGGGCGGAGGTTTCAACTATGGAAAAATCTACAAGCATACCTTCGTTATTTTCAGGCATAAAAGCGTCAAAGGGATACATACCCAAGCTTAATACGGGCGGTAATTTTTTGTCGCTTAATTTAAACTTTAAATTGGGTTTTGCCGTGTAGTCAAACACTATGGAAATGCCTTCCAAATTGCTGAACTTGGCTGGCGGTTGTTCGCTTGTAAGGCCCATATTAAAGTTAAGCTTCGCGCTGGAAACACCCATATTGATAAAGTAGGAGTTTAAAGCAACCGCTTGACGTACGCCCTGTATGGAAACATCATCGGTATAAGACCCGGGCGGGAGCAACACAAAAGAAGGTGTGCCGCTTAAAATCATCAAAGAATAAACATCGTCAAGCACTGCTTTGGCCTGCGGAGTATATGTAATTTTATCTTCTTTAAAAATTACATCGGATTCTATGTCAATAGCATCAATAAGACCCGCGCGCATATAAACATTAACGCCTTTTACTTTGCTGAGTCTTGCTATAATTTTTTCCGTCTGAGAAACTATTTGCGCGTCAACCTGCTCTTTTCTCATCGCTTTAAGTTCTTCGGGGTCGCCTGCAAGTGTATCTTCCGCAATTATTTGTTCTTTTATCATCGGGTTAGAGGGGGTTTGATAGATGGCTGCATCTTGCGGGGTTACTCTTGGCGATTGCGGAACAACCGTAGGTGCCGCTTGAGCGGCAACAGGTTTGGACGGCAAGCCTTCTTCCTGATATTCTACCGGAGGCTGATTGCCTGAAAGCACTTTACCTTTATGTCCGTCGTCTTTAGGTTCAAGGGCGGGGTCATAAGGAACTTGTTTGGGCGCGGCTACCGCACCCATAGAAAAGTGAATCATATTCACATATTCGTTCGCTTCCGAAATCTGTTCGTTATTGCCTTGGACAAACACGTCTATAAAGCTGTCCATTGCCTGGTTATATTTCCCTTCGCTGTAAAGTTTCTTACCTTTCTCCAGTTTATCCTGGGCTGTTTCGGCTGCGCCAAAAGCCGTTACGGAGAACGCAAAACAGACGGCAACAACAGCCAAAATTAACTTTCCAAAATTATTTTTGCTATTAGACATAATATTACCCCTCTCAAGGTGTATTAAATACAGTACATTATGATTATATCAATTTAGAGGTTTTTGTAAAGAGGTTTTTTCACTCTTATCCAAATTGATTTTTTGAAGTCTTTTTTCCGCCTGAACATTTAAAGGCGCAAAGCGCAAAATTTCCCGCAGATAAAAGGCCTCTTTTTCCCTATCGCCCATCGCAGCCCAGACGGAAGCAAGAGCAAAATTAAGCCCTAAATCCTGTGGGTGCGAGGGATACAAACCTTCAAGTATTTCCCGCGCCAAAGCGTATTGCGCGGTTTTAAAATAAAACTCAGCAAGCAGCGTTTGCGCGTTTAAATCAGTCGGATATTGCCGCGCCGCTTTTTTTATTTCCGATTCCAAAGAAGGCGGGAGGGAAGCAGGCGCGCCCTGCAAAAGTTTTTTATATTTTCCCAAGCTTTGGGCTTTTAACAAAACAGCGTCATCTTTTACGGCAAGTTTTTTATCAAGCAGAACAAGCCGCTCAACCCACGCGGAGGCAAAATTATCTTTTGCAACCTGATTGCGCGCAATTTCCGCCGCCTGCGTGTCCATGCTTTTGGCAAGCAAAATATCGGTATAGGAAAAAAGGAAAAGGTCATCAGCATCAGTCATTGCAGAAAGACGGCTTAGCAAAGCCAAATTGTCCTCTGTCTGCATTTGAGGATAAGTAATCAACAGAGCCGCAAATGTTCTTGCCGCCTGCTTGTGGGACGGGTTTAAAAGCAAAGTGTTTTTAAGGCCTTGCGCGGCGGCGGGATAATTGCGGTTTTCCCCCTCAAAAGAAGCGTCCAAAAAAGCAAATTCGTTATAAGCGGGAAAATATTTTAAGGCCTCTTTTACAACCTTTTGCGCGGCAGAATTTTCCCCCGATTTTATAAGAGTATTCGCAAGATTGTAATAAGTTTCCGCCTTATCTTTTGAAAGTTGCAATGATTTGCGCAACTCAAGCGCGGCAAGCGGATAGCTTTTTCTAACATAGGCTTTACCGCCCGCAAAGGAGTAAATGTCAGACGCTAAAATAGTGCTTTGGCGCGCAATCCACCCCGCAGATAAAACGCAGCAGATAAAGAAAATAGCGCAAGCCGAAAGTAAAGAAATATTTTTTATTTTTTTCTCTGCCCCAACGTCGGCAAGCAAGCCTACCGTAAGCCAAAACATAAAACCCGCAACAGCCGTTTGCATTGTAATATTAAGCATATTATCGGCAAACATCGCGACGACACCCGCCGCCAAAGCCGCGTAGAAAAGTTTTTGCCCCGCATTTAAGCGGCTGAGATTTTTTACAAATAAAATTATGAAAGAAATCCAAAACGCGAGATACGCAAATAAACCCAAAAATCCGCTTTGACTTAAAACCTCCATAAACTCGTTATGGGCAGCATTGGCCTGCGTTAGAAAAGGCGCAAGCGCGGAATTTTGCATAATAAGCCCGCCCTGGCAAAGCGCGTAATTAAACTGAAAGCTGCCCCACCCTCCGCCGAGCAAAGGGGATTTTTGCGCCGTTTTTACGGCGCAGGTCCACATCATAAGCCTTTGGTGGTAAGATTGATTTATAGCGCTTTGCGGCGCGTTTAAGCTTAAGTTTTTTAAGACAGATATTTTAGGCGTTTGCGCCAACCGCACAGCAGCCGCGGAGGAATAATTTTTATCTCCGGCGGACTGCGGCCACGCAAAAAATACGGCAAGCGCGGCAACCGTCAGCAAAGCGGCGGCTTTCTTTTGGGATAAAACAAGCGAGCGAAAATCCGCAAAAGCAAACAAAACCGCAAAACCTAAAGCCGCGCCAAGCCAAGAGGAGCGGGTTTGTGCAACGGCCATATAAGCGGAGTAAATTAAAATTAAAATAAAGTAATAAAATTTTTCTTCAGCCTTGCGCCCCGCAAAAAAATAATAAGCAGACAAAGGCATAAGCAAAGCCAGAAAAGAGGAAAGAAAGTTTGGATTACCAAAGGTGGAAACCGCCCTTGCGCCAAACTCGCCCGATATATCTATCTTCCAAAAAATATCAATACCCGCGCTTTGCATAAGCCCGTAAACAGCTGCTATTGCGCCGACGGCAAGCAAAAGGCCCGCAACTTCCGCCGCGTCAAAGTTTTTTAAATATTTAACGCAGGCGTATATGCCTAAGGCCCAAAGAGCGGCGGCGTAAAAATCAAAAAAACCGTCCGCTTTAAAGACGGGGTAAAACAACCACAAAAGCGCCCAAACGTAAACAAGCAAAGGTATTCTTGTGTTCTTATCTGTTCCTGCGCAGGGTTTTATACCTTTGGCAAAAAAATAGCCCGCCGCGCTTGATGTAAAAAGCAAAAGACCGCGGCGCATAGCCTCCCCCCAAACGGCATGAGGATACGGCGAATGAAAATAATTATAAACAACGGAAAGCGCGCACACGCACGCAAAACAAATAAATAAAATATCGGGCAGGCTTAAAGAAAAAGAAACTTCCCGCTTTAGCAAAGTTTTAAGACCGAAGCAAAACAAAATACCGCCGCCGCCCAAAGCCAAAACAAAAAATTGCACATTAAAAGGTTTTTGCAAACCGTAAGTTACAAAAAAAAGCGGCGAGGCAAAAAGGCATAAAACAAAAAATATTTTTTTAAGCGGCGTTAATAAAGCTAAAATATTTTCCTTCATAAAACACCTGCCTGTTGCTCTGATTCGGCAGCTTCCTGCGCGCTAAGGCGTTCCTTTATAAACTTTAGGTGAGTTAAAGCTTTTTGGTCATTATGATGGCGGGCAAGATATTGTTGATTAACAACGCCGTCAGGGCCTTTGATATATTTTAAAAGCCAAATATAAGCGCCCTTAAAATCGCCCGTATCAAGCGCGGCATTGGCAAGCTGGTAGTAGGTATTATCGTAAACAGGGTCAGTTAAAAGTGCGCGGCGTAAATTTTTAACAGCGTCGGCGTAAAGCCCTTTTACCTGCTGTTTAAGTTTTTCATCTTGTCCGTATTGCGGCTGTTTTGAAATTTTTACAGCCGTATTGCGCTGCAAGGAACCAATGTGATAATAAATTAATGCAGAGTGCGGCGCAAGGGATAGAGAGGAATTAAAATCCCTTAACGCTCTGTCGTAATCGTTAAAAAGTTTATTGGCCTCGTCGCCGTAAAGCGGATTATTTGACGGCGTTAAATCCAAACGATTGGCAAACAGCATACCACGGTGCATAAAAGTATCTGCAGAAAAAGGATTTATTTTTATAACCTGCGTGTAGTAAGAAGCCGCGCTTATATCATTATCTTCCGCCAGACGGGAGGCAAGCAAAGTATAATTATCCGCCTTCATAAAACCCCAAGCCCCGTACAGGAGGACGGCAACAATAGTAAAGATTAAAGTTGTTTTTATTCTCTGCGCCCTAAATACCGCGTAAAACAAAACGCAAGCCGTGCCAAAAGCGCAGAATAAAAAGAAAGCCCAGCAAACAAAAAAGGTAATGGGGCGGGTAGAGAAAATAGCAGTAGTCATAAAACTAAAATCACTTGCGCAATAAAGCGCCAATGCAAAAAATATAACACCTGCGGAAAGGGATGCAAAATGCAAAAGAATAATGTTTTTTTCTTGTTTAGATTTTTTTGCGCTTACTACTTTCTCCCCCCTGCCGAAAGCAAGATTAAAACTTACACCAGTAAATATAGCGGCAAAAAGCCCAGTGGACACAAAATATAAACTTACGTCTACAAAATTATGAATATAAATAGCGGCAAGCGCGCCAAAGCACCCTAAAAGATTAAAGAACTTTTCCTTCTCCCGCGCGTCCTGCGGATTGTATTCCTTAAACTTTTTAACCACTCCTTTAAAAAGATAAAAAGCGCAAAACAGAAAAAGGCCTAGGCCAAGCAAACCCAGTTCCGCCCAGGTTTCAAGGTAATAATTTTCCGAATGTTGGGTTTGGGCATTATGGAGGTTTTCCATATAAAAAATTTCGGGCCTTTTGTAAGCGGGATATATGTATTCAAAAGAACCTTTCCCCGTGCCGACAATCGGTTTTGCTTCTATCATCTCAAAAGCGGCACGCCAAGTGGACAAGCGAAAATTTACCGACTGTATTCTTTTAGCCGCGTACACTCCCACCAGCAGGCCCAAAGCAACAACGACCGCTATGGCAATGGCATTAAATTTAAGCCTGTGTTTTTTGTACACGTCCACAAAGTAATTAAGATATACAAAACCGAAAGCGGGAAGCGCGACGGCTAAAGCGGCCCACGCGCCCTTACTTTCCGTAAAAAATATATTAACAAGAGCGGCGGCGCCAAGCAGCAAAAGGCTTTTTTGTTTGGTAAGCAGCCAGCGCGCAAGGATAAGAATAAAAGTGAAAAGGCAAAAATCCGCAAAAAAGTTGGGATTGGCTATGGTGGAAAATACGCGCTTGCCAAAAAAATCCGTCCAGAACAAAGGGTCAACCCCAGATACAAGATAATTGTTTACTATCTGCACAATACCATAGCCGTAAACAAACCAACAGGTAAATATTATGGCATTGATAAGACGGGAAATATCTTTATGGTCATACTCGTAAAAAATTATTATAAACAGGGCGGAACTTAAAATGAAGCGCAAAAAACTTTCGCTGCGCACAGCTTGGTACGGCTGAAGAAAAAAGGGAAACAGAAACATATGCAAAATACAATAAAAACGGCAAAAGCGAGATAAGATTGCGGCGGGTAAAAAAAGAAACGCGGTCTTTTATCGCGGAGCTTATCCATAATCCGCAAAGAACAATCAACCCTACATAAAAAAGAGTTATTTTAACCTGAGCGCTATCGTAAGTTTGAAGGAAAAAGGAAACGGATACAAGGAAGCACAGAACGGAAAGCCAACGTGTCATAATCGGTTTAAAAAAACTTTCCTTAATATTTGCGGTCTGCACAGTTTTAGTCTTTAACATAGTTAAATTAAAACACGCCCGAATATACCCCATCAGACGGCGCAACTTGCCTTTAAACACAAAGACACGGCAAAAAAATATAAAAAAATAAGCCGAGAATGGGAATCGAACCCACGACCTACCGCTTACGAAGCGGTTGCTCTACCAGCTGAGCTATCTCGGCATTACTTAT
>JAEXBW010000065.1 GCA_023393825.1 Elusimicrobiota bacterium
TGGTTTTTGCAGTTTCTAGGCCGCAAATTCCATTCTATCAAAAGGAGTTTTTTTGTTTCTGACACAACGGTATAACCTAAACGGAACCCCCAGCCTAGCTGGGGGTTTTCAAAAACACACAATAAACAAGGCCGCGGATAAAGCGGCCTTGCTTGGATTAATACGCGCCTCTGGCAAGGCGGTATTGTTAATAAATTAAATTTTATTCCTCTCCCGCGCGTGGCGGGAGAGGTGTTTTAGGGTTTACTCTATTGCTATTTTGTTGGCTTTTTCTTCTTCGGCTTTGGGAATATTAATTTCCAAAATACCGTCTTTAAAAGAAGCTTTTACGGCATTTGTTTTTATGCGTGCGCCTATCCTAAACGCGCGGTAAAAACCGCCTTGCGGTATCTCCTGCCTGAGGCAGTTTGTATCCTCGCTCTCTTTGCATTCGCAGGCGGAGCGCTTGCCGCTTATGGTAAGAAGGCCTTCCTTTATCTCCGTGGATACGTCTTCCTTCTTAACGCCCGGTAATGCGGCTTTTAAAATAAAGCCGTCTTTTGTTTCCGCAACGTCTACGGCAGGCGTCCAAAAATAATCCCCGTCATTATGCAGGCCTTCACAGCTGCAGCGAGTGCCAAGCACATTGTCAAAAATGGTGCTTATATCATCTTTAATTTTAAGTACATCTTGTTCCATAAGTCCGTTCATAATTACCTCCGATACTACTGTATATTTGTTTTATAGGACGCTGTTCTTTTCTTTTTTATTATAGCGCCCGCAACTGATAACAAATAGTTTTATATCCTTTTTACTGATACATTTTATACTTAATTAGCAATCATTAAGCCTATCTGATAAAAATATACATAATTAGCAAATGTTTGTCAAGAGTGCTATTTATTCGTCGGCTTAAACAATTTTTTATTGCTTAATATTTTGTTAAAAACAAACAAAAAATATAATAAAAAACAGGGCGGGAAATATTATTTTGTAAAATTAATCTATGCAACAGGACTTGTTTTTAAAGCAGAATTTTAACAATCAAACAATTACGACACAAAGCTTTGCTGGCGCAAAACTTGCCGATATTTCTTTTACCGATTGCGTGTTAAATAATTGCGACTTTAGCCGTGCGGATATTTCCGCCGCGTCCTTTAGCGACTGCGTATTTAACGGGTGCAATTTAAGTAATGTAAAAATGGCGGGGACGAAGTTAAGGAATATAAAATTTAACGAATGTAAGTTTATGGGTGTAGATTTTTCCCGCGCGCACGCTTTTCTTCTCTCGTGGATATTTGAAGGCGGCAAGGCGGAATTTTGCGATTTTAAACGTTTGGATTTACGCTCCTGCCGCTTTAAAAATACATCTTTAAAAGACAGCGACTTTAGCGCGGCAAACCTGCAAAATACAAAAATAACAGGCTGCAATCTGCTGGGCGCGGTTTTTGCCAATACGGATTTGCGCGGGACGGATTTAGCAGGCTCCGTTAACTGTTTTATAGACCCGTCAAAAAACAAAATGCAAGGGGCAAAAATATCACTTTGCGAAGCGGCCGGGCTTTTGTCCCCTTTTGGCGTGGAACTTGAATAGCCGCTTGCCTTCCAAAAAGTAAGGATACTTTTGTTTAATTTTTCTCAACCCCAACACTATCAGCAATATCAGGAGCCATGCCCCAAACATACTTGTAAGAGTGTGGGAGAGGAAGTGTTCCCCCCTAAGCATTTGATACAACCCCATTGCCCAGCCTAACCCTAATCCCAAAAATAGTCCCAACAGTTTATTTTTGCGCTTTTTAAAACAAAAGAATAAAACCATAAGCGCAAAGCCGCCGCTTGCATGCCCAGCGGGAAAGCACCTGCCCCTGCTGTTGGCCTGTCTATCAAAATCTTGCGGATAACTTGCAAATAATTTTGCGTAAGGCTTGCCGCCGCCATACATTGTAAGCTGCGCGGGGCAGTAGACATTGGTATATTTTTTAGCGCCCGCAAGCACCAGCGGCACAATGGCCATCGCAGCCAAAAAAAGCACAAGGCTATAACGATACGGACGTAATTTTGCCTTGCCGTAAGACGCAAAAAACGTAAGCAGGGCCAATACAGACGCCGTTATAATTGCCACCTTTACGCCGCTGTATAAAAAGAAATGCAAAATATAATTATCCTGCCTGTTAAGCAGCCAGCTGCCGCCGTTAAAAAACAAATTTTGCACTTGTATATCCAAAGATGTATATTGCTCCGCAAGAAGAGTAAGCACAAGCAAAATAAAAGTAATAATAAGTTGTTTTGATATTTTCATAAGTAACTCTATATATGTTTATATAATCGTTTAAACTATTTTACACTTCTAAGGTGAAGCTTCCACTCGTCCGCCTTTTGATAGTAAGCAGCGGCGGTATCAAGATAACTCTGGTAAGCTTCTTTATCTTTTTGCGGCTCAAGCGCAATGCCTTTATAAAAATCAGCTTCTTTTACGGGCTTCAGAACAGTCATAATATCATCTTCTATCATACCCGCCTTTTGATAATTGTTCAAAAAAATCCTTGTTTTATAATCAGCCTCGGCGGCATCTCTGCCAAAGAAGAGGCTGTCGTAACTGAAGTTCATTAAAGAAAGCAACGTCGGCGTAACATCTATCTGGCTGATTGACGTTTTATATGATTTTGGTTTAAAAATATGCGGCGCGTAAATTACAAAAGCAACTCTGTGTTCTTCGGGCGCAAGTTCCTGCTTGCCGGAGCTGCCTGCGCCATGGTCGCCTATAAACACAAATATAGTATTGCTAAACCAAGGCTTTTTGGCGGCTTCCTTCATAAATTCTCCCACGGCGTAATCTGAATATTTTACCGCGCCGCGCCTGCCGTCGCCCGATGGAATATCAATTTTCCCGTCGGGATAGGTAAAAGGCCTGTGGTTGGAGGTGGTAAGAACAAACTGAAAGAAAGGTTTGTTAGCTTTATAATCTTTATCAGCTTCTTTAACGGCGCGCGCAAAAAGGTCCCCGTCGCAAACGCCCCACGCATTGGCAAAACTAACCTCTTCTTTTGGCATGGAAACTCTGTCAATAATATTAAACCCGTTGGAGGCAAAATAATAGTTCATATTGTCAAAATAACCGTAGCCGCCGTATATAAATTTTAAGTCGTAGCCGCGCTGTGCAAATATAGAGCCTATCCCCTGCAGGTTTTCATTATCCTTCCTGCGCACTATGGACATACCAGGCAGCGGCGGAATGGAAAGGGTTACAGCCTCTATGCCGCGCACGGTTCTTGTCCCCGTGGAATATGTATGCGGGAAGTATATCCCCTCCTTTGCAAAGCGGGAAAGATTGGGGGTTACCTCTGGCATATCAAATTCTTTTGTAGCGTCCATAAATTTTGCGCCCATACTTTCCATAAGGACTATAACAACATTTGCTCTTTTCTCCTGCCCGTTCGCTTTAACGGAACGCAATAACCCGCCCTCTTTAAAAGTTATATTACTGCCGCCAAGATCTCTTTTTATAATTTCGTCTGCATTTGCTTGCGGCAGGCTGGTATAGAAAGTTTTGTAGTCCAGTTCGTTATGGAAAAACGCGTAAACAAAGCTGTATGCGCCGCTCTTTGCAAGCTCGTTATTATAACGGTTAAGGCTTATGTCGCCAAAGCTTAAAGAGGTTTTAAAAGCTATAAACACGCACAATAAAATATTTGCAAATAGCCATAAATAGCGCTTCTTTGCCGACGGCACCTTAGCGCCATTCGCCACAAACGCATTGCGTAATATAAACCATATTATAATGGCAAACAGAAAAATACCTATTAAAATTTTTACTATCGGGTAGGACTGGTATATATTTTCCATAACCTCTTGCGTGTAAACAAGGTAATCTACCGCAATAAAGTTGAAGCGGGAGGAAAATTCCTCCCAAAAAAAGTATTCGCTTACGGTTTTGAACGCCGTCAGGAAAAAGAAAACTACAAAAACTGCACCAGTAAAATACTTATCAAAAGCAGAATTGTGAAACTTTTTTGGCAACACCGCAAGGTAAACGCTTAATGGCAGGAAAGCAAAGCAAAATTCCATAAGTAAAAATATCACGGATATTGCATTTGCCTTTAAAAGGGCAAGAACGGAAGTATCTAAATTAGCAAATTCTTTTACGGTGAACACAAGGTTTATAAGCAAACCAAGCCCGACGTAAAACAACAGAAAAATAAAAAATCTTTTAAAGTAATATTTAAACATAACCTTTCCTTTATTTTATATGCGGCTTAATATCCGCTTATATATATTGTAGATTTAGCCTGACTTCAGAAAGATTACGGAAAGATTACATTTTTGTAATAAAAAACCCCGCCGTTAAGCGGGGCTTTAAAGAAAGATTAAAGTTAAATCAGAATCACGCGGGAAATATAAGCGTAAACACGGCCCCGCCCCCGCTTCTGTTAGCGGCAAAGGCTCTGCCTCCGTGCATAGCCATAACTGATTTTACTATTGAAAGGCCCAAACCGCTGCCTTCCAGTTCAAAGGAAGTATCTTTATTTTGACTTCTGGAATTATCTGTTTTAAAGAAGCGGTCAAAAATATTTTTTAAGTCTTTGGGCGGGATGCCCGGTCCCATATCCGCAACGGATATTACAAAGCAATCTTTTTTTTGCTCTGCATTTATCTCTATAATGCCGCCGTTGGGGCTAAAGCGGGCCGCATTGCTGATAAGGTTGGAAAGCGCACGCATAAACATAGCCTCGTCGGCTTTTACGCTGCCGCTTACTTTTATATCAAATTTAATATTCTTTTCGTCCAATAAAAGTTGCAGAAAAGAGGTAAGCTTTAAAACCTCAGTCTTTGCGTCAAGCAAAGCGGGTTTGACGGCAGATACCTTATTTTCCGCGCGGGCGATAAAAAGCATATCTTCCAACATTTTTGCAGTTCTGTGGACTGTTTCCTGAAGGTTTTCCAAAGTGGTGCGGTATTCTTCCTGCGTTCTGGCGGAAGAGAGGGTTACATCCAGCTCCACCATAAGCTTATGAACAGGCGTTCTAAGCTCGTGCGCCAAGTCGGAGGAGAATTGCGAAAGTCTGGCAAAATTATCCTGCAGTTCGGCAAGAAGTGCGTCAAATTGATGGGCAATCGGGCTTAGCTCCTTGGGCCATGGCTTGCCCGAAAGGCGCGTGCTTAAAGAATGTATCCCTATGTTTTTTATATCCTCGCGCATTCTGGCCACGGGTTTAAGCGTTTTTCTGGAGATAAGAACAGTAAAAAAAACCGTCAAAATGCCGCCGAAGATAGCAACGCTTATAAGCGCTTCGTTCATCTTATCGTTTATAATCTGCTGGTCGCTTAAATCTCTGGCAACTTGCACCTGCCCCGCAAAATCCCCGCCGCTGTAAACAGATTTTTTTAAGATAAGATACGGCCTGCCGCCGCTATCCTTATAAAAGGTTTCTTCTTTATCATTGGGCAGCATATTTTGTATTTCTTTCATTGTAAAGGGAGAGTCTTCACTTTCGCCCAGCACGCTGCCGTCTGCGGTTATAAGTCTGGTAAAATATGGTTTATTTTCTATTTCCGCCTCAACCCATTTGTCGGAAATTTCTTTAGAAAGAGGGTTTGTGCTTTGATACCTGTCGGCTATTAATGTGCGCATTTCCGAAAGGTGATTATTAAGGTCAGTCCTGTATTCTTTAACCATTTCGCCCGCAACCACATATTTAAGAAAAGCGCTAAGCACCAACAGCGTAAGCATTGAAACTAAAAAAGTGCTTAATGCCAAGCGCATTGCAAGTGGCATAGAGTAAAAAAAGTTTTTTATTTTATTAATTCTCCCGTAAGACATATCCCACCCCTCTTACGGTTTCTATAAGCTTATTTTTATAGCCGTCATCTATCTTTGCGCGCAGGCGGCGCATTGCCACATCAACTACATTTGTATCACTGTCAAAGTTCATATCCCAAACCTGCTCCGTTATAAAAGTGCGGCTTAATACTTGGTCTTTATAATCGGCAAGAAGGCACAAAAGATTAAATTCTTTAGGTGTAAGTTCTATGTTGTTTCCGTCCCTGCAAACTTTATGTTTAAGCTTGTCTATAACCAAACCTTTTATATTTATTACGGTTTCCGTATTTTGCGGATTGCGGCGGCGCAGCACGGCTTTTACTCTGGCCAGAAGTTCGGAAAAGGCAAAAGGTTTTACCAAATAGTCATCTGCGCCAGAACCCAAACCTTTAAGTTTATCTTCAATGGAGTCTTTTGCGGTAAGCATTATTACTGCGGTTTTTTTATCTTGTTTACGGTATTCTTTAAGAAGGGTTACGCCGTCTTTAAGCGGCAACATAACGTCAAGTATAATACAGTCAAATTCTTCCGAGCAGGCCATATCATACCCGCTTTGCCCGTCGTAAGCGGCAGCGGCGTTAAAACCGTTTTCCTTAAAACCTTTTATAAGATACGCCGCAGTGGATTTGTCGTCTTCTATTATCAGAATTTTCATAAAGCTCCCGCCGCTTTACAAACTTCAGCGGCAAAGATTAACGGGCAGCACGCAGGAATATAAAATAGAAAAGAAGTGCATTATAGTGGCCGCCAGCACAAATAAATGCCAAATACCGTGATAAAACTCTTTATCCTTACGCATATAAAAATATACGCCGCCGCTGTAAAACAAACCGCCTAAGGCCAAAAATACAAGCCCTATTAAAGGCAAAGCGTGATAAATCGGTTTTGCGGTAAATACCACCATCCAGCCCATAAGTAAATACAGGCAGATAGAAAGCGTTTTAAGACGGCCAATAAAGAAAGATTTAAGTATAGTGCCGCCCACAGCCATAGCCCAAACAACGCCAAACATAGTCCACCCTATCCAGCCGCGCAGATTAACCAAAACAAAAGGCGTATATGTACCCGCGATAAGGATATAAATGGATATATGGTCCATTATTTTAAGGCGTCTTTTTGCCACGGGGCTTTTTGCCGTGTGATAGGCGGTAGACGCGCTATAAAGCAGTATCATGGAAAAAGAGAATATTGATACGGAAACTATCTTCCACGGGTCCCCCGTGAGGGAGGCCAGCGTTATAAGGCACCCGCTGCCCAAACTTACAAACATAGTGCCGAACCAATGCGTAAGGCTGTGCATCACCTCTTCTCTGTCGCTGTAAGAATGTTCCGTTATTGTATTTGTCATAAAACCTTCTTTTTTAAAATTTTATTAATCTTGATTTATATACTTTTGAGCCATTTCATCAAGTTTAACATAATCCACTTTACCGTTAGGCATAAGCGGAACGGCTTCAACAATTTCTATCTTTTTGGGTATCCAAAGTTCGCTGTAACCCTGCTCTCTAAAAGCCTGCTGAACTTGCTTTAAATCCGCCTGCGGATTGGAGGTATAAACAAGCAACTGCTCTCCGCGTTTGGCATCGGGCAGGCGAACGACAGCGGTAAGATAATCGGGCCAAATTTTGTGCAGAGCCATTTCAACAGCTGTAAGGGAAATCATTTCCCCCGCTATTTTGGCAAAGCGTTTGGCGCGGCCTCTTATGGTTATATAGCCTTCTTCGTCAAAGGTTACAATATCGCCCGTGTCATACCAACCGTCTTGCGGCGGTTGCAACACACCGGGGTTATCTTCTTTAAGATAGCCCATCATAACATTATCGCCTTTAACTATAAGCCTGCCGCCTTCTTCCAAACCTTCAACGGGTTCTAAGCGGTGGTCCAGCCCGGGGAATATCCGTCCTACCGTACCGCGCTTAAAGTGCATAGGAGTGGTAAAGGAAATACCGGGGGAAGTTTCCGTCGCGCCGTAAGCTTCCAGCACGCGGATACCAAACTTTTCCGACCACATTTTAAATGTTTCGTCTTTAAGTTTTTCCGCGCCTATTGCCGCTATGCGGATATTATAAAAGTCGTACGGGTGGGCGTTTTTGGCATACGCGCTTAAAAATGTATCAGTACCAAAGAACACTGTGGCGTTTCTGTCGTAAACCAACTCAGGCACTATTTTATAGTGCAGCGGAGAGGGATACAAAAATACGGATGAACCGCTTAAAAGAGGCATAAACAAACCGCACACCAAGCCGAAAGAATGGAACATAGGCAGCGCGTTAAAGAATTTATCCTGCAAACCAAAGTTTATTATGGAAAGCAGCTGATGCCTGTTTGCATTTATGTTTTTGTGGCTTAACACAACGCCCTTAGGCACGCCTTCCGAGCCGCTGGTAAACAGCACCACAGCCGCCTTGTAAGGCGTTCTGTTTTTATCGGTATGCCTGTAAGAAAAATAGGGGAAGTTGCTCTGCGCCAAAGCGCGCAATTTATCTACGATATTAATGGTTTTTTGTATGTCTTCAAGGTAGACTATTTTAAGGCCTGCCGCTTCTATATCTTTTATCACGCTTTCCATTTCCGCTTTATGTATAAACATTTTGGAAGTGATAATTGTTTTAAGCTGCGCCGCGCGGCAAGAAGATAAAATGTTTTTTATGCCAGAAGAAAAATTTATCATCGCAGGCACTCTGCCATAAGCCATAAGACCAAAAATACTTACAGCGCAGGCATTAACGTTAGGCAGCAAAACGCCCGTGTATTCCGCCTCTTTTGTAAAAGCGGCAAACTTGCGGCCCAACAGGAAAGAACCCGTCAGCAATGTGCCGAATGTAAGGCCCTTTCTTTGTATATCTTCCAAGGCTCTGCTGCCGCGGCCCGCCAAGTCCGCCGCTTCTATTAAAGAGCGGAACAAGGTGGCATTATTATTTGTGCTTCTAAAGTGCATATCCGTCATAAGGTCGTACACTTTATCTTCCGCAGACATACGGCGGTCTTTACCCTTTAAATCGCTCTTTAAGTTAAGCTGTACGGGCGGCAGAATGTTAACAACAAATTCCACGTGTTTGGGCAAATGACGCAATTTGCGCCCGAAATAAGCCAAGCGGGAATACTGCGTGCCTTGTATGCAAATGGGCAAAATTTCCGCGCCCGAGCGGTCCGCTATCATTGCGGGGCCGGGGTAAATCTTCATTACCGCGCCCGTTGTGCTTATTCTGCCTTCGGGGAAGATTACCACCCTGCGGCCTTTTTTAATTTCGTCAATAATGGATTTTACGGCCATAGGGTTTGTAGGGTCCACGGGGAAGTGGTCCACAAACTTCAAAAATATTCTTACCCAAAATCTCTTGGCTATATTGCTGTCCACAACAAAGGTAATATCATCGGGCAGGAAAGCCGCTATCAAAAGCGGGTCCAAGAAAGAATTATTATTGGCTATGATAAGCGTTCTTTTGGCGGAGCGTTGATAGTGTTCAAAACCCTGCACGCGAATATCATAAAGCGTATTAAGTATAAAGTATAAGGCGGACCTTAAAACATAATCTGGCAGCAGCTTGCATATATATACGGCTATAACAAGGTTTGAAACCGCTAAAATGCCGATTATAACCGCGGTACCCGCGCCTAAGGAAAGTAATATTATGGAAGTCGTCCCCGCCAAAACCATAAACACATAATTGATAACATTGTTGGCGGCTATTATACGCGAGCGCATTGCATCGGTACCTATGGTTTGCAGCATTGCGTTTAACGGCACGATGTAAAAACCCGCGCACAGAGCAATTATAAATAAATCAACGGAAAGCCTTACGCCCGTAAATGTTGATATAAAACTTTTGAAGGTAAGAACATCGGCCGCAGGGTTAAGCAAAGCTATAACAAAGGCCATATCCGCCAAAGCGACGGACATTAAAACCGTGCTTAAAGGCAAATACTTTACGCTTATTTCGCCCTTTAATAATTTGCGGCACAAAAGCGCGCCAGCGCAAATACCGAAAGCGAAAACGCCTAAAAGATAATTAAATACCTTAGAGTTTGCGTGCAAGATATTGCCGGAAATATCAGGCAGTTGGGAAAGCATTACCCCGCCCAATACCCAAAACCATGATATAGCCAAAACGCAAAGGAAAATTGTTTTAGAGCGGTAAACTTTATTTACGCCGCGCCAAGTGCTTTTTATAATATTCCCGCTTATTTTAAGGGAGGGCGCAGCCGCTTCGTCCGCATTAAAGAACAAGGTTACCCAAAACCCTGCCGCGGCAACGATAATCATAAGCCAGTTAACCCAGTTTATGCCTTCTCTTCCGCCTTCCGCTATCAAAAATGTGCCGATAAGCGTGCCAAGGAATATTGCCACATAGCGGCCCGCTTCCATAAGACCGTTTGCGCCTATAAGCTGCTGGCGTTTAATTGTCTGCGGCAAAAAGCTGTATTTAACGGGGGCCAAAAATGCGCTCTGCCCGCCCATAAGGAATAAAACGAAAAGTAAAAAGTACGGGTTTTGTATATAAAACCCAGCAGCGGCAAACAAGGCTGTAATAACTTCGCTAAATTTTACTACGCGGATAACTTTGGTTTTACTGTATTTATCTGCAACTTCGCCCGCCAATACGGAAAATAAAAAAAACGGCAATGCGTAAAAGAGCAAGGCCGCAGGAACAAAGAGAACGCTTTCCTCTGGGGAAAGCGAAGCTATCTTAAAAGTGATAAAAGTGGCAAAAGCCGTTCTTAACAAATTATCATTAAAGGACCCTAACATCTGGGCCGAAAAGAGGCACGTAAAGTCTTTACTCAAAAAAAGGGATAATAGTTTTTTCACAAGTTCTCCTTATTATTCTATTGTATAAAAATTAAGGCAAAAGTAGGTTTTCGGTCTTAATAAAAACTCTTAAATCCGCTTAGAGGGAATTTTGAACTAAAAAATGCTACACTCTTTGGTACAAGACGTAAAAAATCATCGGAGAGTTAAACTTATGAGAATGATAGACCTTATTATAAAGAAGAGAGAAGCTAAAGCTCTTACCCAGCAGGAATTTGATTTTGTGGCGCAGGCCGCCGCAAAAGGTACCGTGCCTGACTATCAGTTATCTTCCTTCCTTATGGCTTGCTTTTTAAATCCGCTTTCGGACAAAGAAACCGCTATGTTTACCAAAGCAATGGCGAATTCGGGCGAAAGATTGGACTTTTCCGATATCAAAATACCTAAAGTAGATAAACACTCCACAGGCGGCGTGGGCGACGGTATTTCCCTTGCGCTGGCACCCCTTGTAGCCTGTGCGGGCGTTGCGGTGCCGATGATGTCGGGCCGCGGTTTGGGCCACACGGGCGGCACATTAGATAAGCTTGAAGCTATGAAAGGCTTTAATGTAAGAACGCCTGTTAAAGATATTTATAAACAAATTAAAGCTTTAAATGTTTGTATGTTCGGCCAAACTGCCGACCTTGCCCCCGCAGATAAAAAACTTTACGCGCTGCGCGATGCCAGCGGCTGCGTGGAAAGCAGACCTTTAATTACAGCCAGCATACTTTCCAAAAAATATGCCGAAGGCGTGGACAGCCTTTTGATGGACGTTAAGTTCGGCTCGGGCGCGTTTATGCAAAAGTACGAAGACAGCAAAAAACTTGCCCAAGGCCTTGTGCGCACCGCCAAACTTATGGGCCTTAACTGCCGCGCTATGATAACCGATATGACGCAGCCCTTAGGCCGCGCCGTAGGTAATGCCAACGAAATGCTGCAAAGCGTGCTTATATTAAAAGGCGACAAAAAACTTGCCCCCGACTTCTATGAATTACTTATAGAAACCGCCGCGCAAATGCTTGTTATAAGCGGCAGGGCAAAGGATATCAAAAAAGCAAGAGAAATTTTTGAAACCTTTATAGAAAACGGCGAAGCCGCGCAAAAGTTTAAAGAGATGATAAAGTGGCAGGGCGGCAACCCCGATGTTATTGACAACCCGCACAAACACTTTAAAGCCGCCGCGCTGGAGCATAAATTTAAGGCGGATAAAGACGGCTATATCGGCTGCATAGACGCCAAGCTTACTGGGCAGTCCGCAGTACTTTTAGGCGCGGGCAGAAATAAGATGGAAGACCAAATTGACTACGGCGCAGGTATCTGGCTGGATAAGAAATACGGCGAAGCAGTTAAGAAAGGCGATGTTATAGCCCGCATTTACGCAAGCGACAAAAAACGCTTGCAGGAAGGCGTGGGTTTATTCTCCCAAGCCGTCAAAATACAAAAGGCTAAACCAAAAACCTATCCGATTGTAAGAGAAATTATTAAATAGTAAAAACCCCCGCTAAAAACGGGGGTTTTTTATTTGCGGCGCGCGGGGCTGGCGCGGCAAGCCTGCCTGCCAAAAAGGTATAATATAAGTATCTTAAATAACCGCAGGAATTTATTTTATATGAACTTTTTTTTAATCAGCCTCGGCTGCCCAAAAAATCTTACCGACAGCGAGGACTTTTCCGCCCGTCTTATAGCCAAAGGCGCGCAAATGGTATTTGACCCTAAAGAAGCAGACACGGTTATCATAAACACCTGCGGGTTTTTGGCGTCATCTCTTAAAGAAGCGCGCGAAAATATTAAATACGCCTTGGACCTTAAAAAACAGGGCATTGTAAAACGCGTTGCCGTAACGGGTTGCATGGTGGAAAGACTTAAAGAAGAAGTTAAAAACGAATTCCCCGACTTAGATACAGTATTTTCCATTTCCAATCAGGAAAGTATAGAAAAATTTATAAACAAAAAAGGCTCCTTTTTAAGCCCCATACAAACATCTCTGCACATACCGCAATATAAAATGTCGCTTACAATGCCGCACAGCGCATACCTTAAGGCCGCCGACGGCTGCAATAACCGCTGCGCCTACTGCGCAATACCTTCCATACGCGGCGCGTACCGCTCCAAACCTTTAGAAGAAGTCGTGCGGGAAGCCAAACTTATGGTACAAAACGGCGTTAAAGAACTTTCTCTTATCGCGCAGGATACAACTTCCTACGGGCAGGATATTTACGGCAAGCCGCAAATTATAAAACTGCTTAAGGAATTACTTAAAATAAAAGCCCTGCCCAGAATCCGCATAATGTACGCCTACCCGCACAGAGTAACGGAAGAACTGGCGGACCTTATGGCGGGAGAGGAAAGGATTTTCCCCTATTTAGATATACCGCTTCAGCACATTTCCGACAATATGCTTACCGCTATGAACCGCCACGCGGGCGCGGCGCAGACAAAAGAAGTTTTGGCAATGCTGCGCGCCAAAATGCCGCACATAGCTTTACGCACCAATTTTATTGTGGGTTTCCCCGGCGAAACCGAGCAGGATTTTAAAGAGCTGGAAGCTTTTGTAACAGATTTTAAATTTGATAACGTAGGCGTGTTTGAGTACTTCCGCGAGGAAGGCACCCCCGCCCACGATATGAAGCATCAAATTCCCGCAAAAGTAAAAAAGGAAAGAGCCGCCGCACTTAACGCCGCGCAAAGCAGGGTTATAGACCAAATAAACAAAACGCTTATTGGTAAAACGGTGGAAGTTATCAGCGATACCCCTACCTTGGGCCGCACATACAAAGACGCGCCCGATATAGACGGAAAAGTTACATTTTCCACACCCGTAAAAGCAGGGGAAATATTTAAAGCCAAAATTATTAAGGCGGAAGGCTACAACAGAACAGTAAAATAAAGCGGCGCGTTTTTAAAGCGTTTGTTTATTTACCGTGTTTCTGGCGGTGATGTTTTATTGCCTTTTTTGCAAATTTCCCAAGCATTACAAAAGCAAGCATAACCACTAAAGCGTAAAGCACCCAGCTGAGCAAAACAGGCCAATCACCCGTGTCAGGCAGGCTGGACGGGCCGAAGGCAAAAGTATTAACGCCGCAAAGCAGCGCAAAAAGGGAAAAAGTAACTTTCTTCATAAGAATCTCCAAAACAACGTATATATTTACTTTAGCCGTTATTGAAGTATGTGTCAACCCCGCAGGCAAGCGACGCGCGTCAAAAACAGCGTAAATTTTATTATCATATCTGTATGAACACCTTTAAAAAGGGCAGTATTATTACGGTAAACGATAAAATGCAAAGCGGATATTGTTACCTGCTTACAGAAGGGCAGGGGCAAAACTTTCCGCCTGATTTTACGCCCGAACTTACCCCCGCCCAAATGCTGGAAATGGGTGTTTTTGAAGGCCATTATATGACGGACTGCACGGCGGAGTTCCCCCCCGACTGGTTTAAAGCCGCCAAGTTTAACACACAGCGCGCGGACATAAACCAAAATTATTTTAAAATTAAATCCCGCCAAAATTTAGACGTGTGGCGCGAGAAAGGCTGGATTATAGGGCCTGATGTGCGCGGCTGGTTTCAGTGGTACTGCCGCTACTACCTTGGCCGCAGACTGCCCGATATTGACGCGGTGCAAATTAAACGCTGGCGCAATTTTAAACGTCATAAAATGCAGGTATTAAAAAACTGCCCGCCCATGGCTTTAACGTGCCGCCCGCGCCAACGCCAAGCGCTTTTGCAATGGGCATATAACCCGATTTTTTAATTACAACAAGGAGATTATTTTTTATATGACTTCATATTTTACGCAGGCCGCAAAACTTTTAACAACCATAGAAAAAACACAAAAAACGCCAATGCAAAAAGCCGCCAAACTTATGGCTGATTGCGCCGCCGCCGACGGGCTTATATATACTTTAGGTTCGGGCCACAGCTTAAGTGTGGCATTAGAACCTTTCCACAGAAGCGGCAGCCTTGCCTGCGTAAGCGCGGTGTTGGACCCTTCCTTCAACTTTATGCCCTCCGCCCACGCCGCTACGGAACTTGAAAGACTTTCGGGCTATACTCCCGTTATATTAAAACGCCATAACCTTACAAAAAAAGACGTTATTATAATTATCTCCAACTCGGGCCGCAACAGCGCGGGCATAGACGCCGCACTTTACGCAAAAAGCCTTGGCGTAAAGGTTATAGTTATAACCGCGCTTAAGGCGCATAAAGCCACCACCAGCCGCCACCCAAGCGGCAAAATGCTGCGCGACTGCGCCGATATTGTTATAGATAACTGCTGCCCCAAGCAGGAAACCGCACTAACCTTAAACGGCAAAAGCATTGCGCCCGTTTCCACCATAGCAGGCGCGGCGGTGATGAACAATATTATGTACCTTACGGCGGAACTTTTGGCAAAAAAAGGCCTGCCCGTTCCGCTTTACCTTAGCAGCAACGACGGCGGGGACGAAAACAATGCAAAGCTGGCGCAAAAATATAAAGGCAGAATTTTGCACTTGGATTAATTTAAAACGCGCAAAAAAATACCGCCTTCCTTTTATGGTTGGCGGTATTTTTATTTTAAGTTTAAATTATTTTTTATACGGGTAAAAGATAAGTTTGCCGTCTTCTCTTACAAGTCTGCCCCAAACATTTTCCCCGCCGATATTAAGCAAAACATTAAGCGAAGATATATGGTTTTTAGGCACATCTCTGGTTATAAGTATGCCAAATCCGCGGGTGTTTGGTTCTTTAATACCCTTTATATTAACAACTGTCGGGACAGGTTTTTCCTCTGTAGGATAGCGCATGGAATAGAATGCAGCTTCCGACGGTGTTTCGGTAAAGCAAATAGTGCGAAAATCGCCCATTCCGCATCTTAAAGCGCCTGGCGCAATGGCATGCATATAAAGGCTGTTGCTCTCGCCCACGTCTTGCAGTCTTAAACCGTTCTCGTGAATATTAACTACTGACTTTGTATCCAAAGACATTCCGCGGAAAATGTATCTCTTATTTTCGCCGAAAGGATATGGCGGCAGATTCTTTGTCATATCGGGTTTGTAAAGGGAAATATCTTCTATCTCGTAGCCCGTCCCGTAAACCTTTGGCATGGGTTTGAAATAAGGCTTAAAGCCATAACCGTACATCTTAAGCAAAGCTTCTCTGGCGGGCATTTTTACCGTTATGCCAAGCGCGCTTACGCCAGCTTTCTTTAAAGTATTACTTAAGGAAAAATCCATAGAGTAAAGGTTATCGTTAAAAGGCTTAGGGTCAAGAACAAAAACATCTTTAAAACCATAACCTCTGGGGTCAAGCAAAAGCCTGTCGGAAGCGGGCAAATTCTTTATAGCGGGTATGAAAGAGGAATACTTAAAAGAGGGATTGCTCCTCCAACCCAAGTCAGCGGGATAAGATTTTAAAACAGCTTTATAAAGGAAGTTTTCCAGCTCTTCCCAAGTGGTATGCCAAGAGACAGGCTCAGGTGCAGGCATTCCCGCAGGATTGCCCGCAATAGCCTCGCTGCAAATACCTTTTTTGCACAAGCCTATAACCTGTCCGTGATATAAAATAGGTCCGCCGCTGCTGCCCGGTGCGGTATGTTCGGAGGCGCGGATAAGCCGTTTATATTCAACCGCTTCAAAACCTTTAAATATGCCTGCGCGTTCTTCAAAAGAAATACCCCACGGGAAACCGTATGAGAAGATTGTTTCCCCCTCTTTAGGATAGACGGAAGAAACGGGCAAAGGCTTCATCTGGTGCCAAAATTGAGGATTATTTATCTCTATCAGGCCTATATCCGTAGCCTCGCCCAAAGAATACCCCGCCACCTTTGCCGTATACCAAGGGCCAAGCCCGTTGGCGCTGGCAGGTCTTACTCTGACGGTTGAAGCACCGTCAACCAAATGGCCCGCTGTAATAAGCGCTTCCATATTGCCTTTTTTAAGATAAAAACCGCTGCCGTTTTTGCCGAAGAGAGGATTTTCAATTTCTATTACGGAAGCCTTAACGCCGTTGTAATAATGTCTGTATGCTTCCATATCAAAACTTGCAAATTTTTCCCCAAACAAGCCCTTGCCGTTAAGCAAATTTCTTATGCCCGGCAATTTAAATTTATCCGCAAAAGAAGGCGGAAAGAGAGGCTTTTTAAACACGCCTTTAAAGTTGTCGTAAACCTCGGGCAAAGTTGTAAGCTGCTTGGTTTTAGGCGCGGCAGAAGGGGCAGTGGGCGCGGGCTTTCTCACCGTCCTAATTTGCTGCGGATGATTTGGAGTGTTTTTTACATAGGGCGTAAAGTTTAAAGAGCCGTCAGCCTCAAAGCCCAACCTGCCCCAAGTATTAGCGCCGTTTACCTGCATTAAGCCGCTGTATGATGATATTTTATCTGCTGGTATATCAGACAGGGCCGTCATAAGTATGGAAGAACCTAAGGCCGCGTCCCCGCCAACCTGTATATCCTTAATATGCACAACAACGGGTATTTGCTTTTCCGCGCTTGTGTGCTTTAAGGCGTAATGCGCGGCATCTTTAGGGCTGCCCGTAAGACAAATGGTCTTATTGCAATCCATTTCTTTTGCGTATTTCGCAAGTCCCGCGGAAGGGTATCTTAAAGCCAGATAGTCATTGTTATGAGTGCCTACATCCTGCAAGCGTATTCCGTTTGCATTAATATTTTGTACGGCGGGAATATCAAGCGCCATACCGCGGTATACATATTTCTTTGCGGATTCAAAAGGATATTCTGGCAAAGGTTTGGATAAATCAGCCGCGTAGGCATTAATATCATCTATTTTATAAGTTTGCGACGATAAAGAAGGGTACCCCTTCCACTCCGTCGGTTTTGCGCCCCAAGAATAAAGTTTATTTAATGCCTGCTTGGGCGACATACCAAATAAGCCTGTCATAACTTTAAAACCAAATCTTTTTGTACCCTCGCCTATACTAAATAAAGGTTCTTTTTGTTTTAACACGCCTGACTCTAAAACATTAGCGTATGTTTTGGCGAAGGCGGGATAAGTCTGCGCCAAGCCGCCCTCAACGGGGTTGGCAAGGTCGGCTATAAAAGCCTGCTTAATAAAACCTCTGATTGTGGAAGAAGGTATAAAAAAGCTGTTGTGCGCGTTTGTCATATGTGCAAGGCCGCTTACCCTGCCCGCATATTGCCCCTCTACAAGCGGGCCGCCGCTAAAGCCGTGTTCCAAAGCGGGAGAGGCTTTATAAACGGTGTTAACAGAGCCTTCCAACTTAAAAGAAGGAGAAACTAAAGTAAACGGTTTTGATATGACATCGCCAAACATATTAAAGCCTAAGCCCAGTAAAGAAGCGCCCGCGCTTTGCGCTTTTGGCGATAATGTTAAAGGTTTTTTGGCGTACAGGAAAGAAGGCTCCGCCTGTAATAAAGCGATATCGTAACCTTTGCCCGTCCCGCTGGTTGCCAGCACTTTTGCGACGGAAGTAACACCTTCTTTATCGGTAAGTGTAACTGTTCTTTCCGCGCCCACAACGTGTGAAGCGGTAATAACCATAGGCACGCCGCGGTGCTTAACATAAAACCCGCTGCCAAAAGACTCTCCGTTATTGGCAGTAACCATAAAGGAAGCGTCTTCAAAAATCAATTTATTTTCTTCGGATAATTTTAAGGGGTTGGCGGCCTCGGTAAAACCTACTCTGTCCGTATCCCATATTGAAGGCGAAGAGGCAAGGGAAGAAGACGGCCCCTGTCCCGCTTTATCTTTATAAGCGGAAAGAAGATTTTTGTA
>JAEXBW010000077.1 GCA_023393825.1 Elusimicrobiota bacterium
AGTATTTTGCGGCAAGACGCGAAGCGGGGAGGGAAGGATACCGTGAGTGGCTGGAAGCCCGTGTATCTGACTGACCAAAGCGACAAAGTATTGCCGCAAAATACGCCGCAAAAATTGCGTGATTTGATTAGGTTTGAGGTTAGTTTATGTTTTATTTGCCGCAAGGTATATCAAGAGCGGCTGGAAGCCCGCATATCCGAAGCGGCAAAAAAACTTAAAATAACCCAAAGATAACAAATTGCTAGCCAAAAACCGCCAAGCGGAGGAAATACACATATTGCACCGCCGCCAAAAAAAGATTTATACTATCTTATAGCATCAGGAGGTCCTATGCCCAAAATAGAAGTCAACGAAATGCGTTGCAAAGGTTGCAAACTTTGCACAAAGGCCTGCCCAAAAGGCTGCATTGAGATATCCGATTCGTTTAGTAAAACAGGTTACTACCCCGCTAAACTGGCAAAGCCCGATTGCTGCATAGGCTGCGGCATGTGCTATTTGGTTTGCCCCGATTTAGCTATCACGGTTTTTAAATAGAGGTATTTATGGCAGAAAAAGTGTTGATGAAAGGCAATGAAGCTTTGTCTGAAGGCGCTATAAGAGCGGGTTGCAGATTTTTTGCGGGCTATCCCATAACGCCGCAGAACGAAGTTCCCGAATATATGTCTTGGCGGCAGGAAGAAGTAGGCGGTGCATTTGTGCAGGCCGAAAGTGAAGTTGCCGCCGTTAATATGATTTACGGCGCGGCCGCAACAGGCGTACGCGCAATGACGTCCTCCTCCTCCCCCGGTATCAGCTTAAAGCAGGAAGGTATTTCCTATCTGGCGGGTGCGGACTTACCCTGCCTTATAGCAAATATTATGAGGGGCGGCCCCGGCCTTGGCAATATTGCAGGCGCGCAGGGCGACTATATACAAGCAACTCGCGGCGGCGGCAACGGCGATTACAGAACGCTGGTTTTTGCGCCGTTTAGCGTAGAAGAACTGGGCAACTTCCCCAAGATAGCTTTTGAAGCGTCCGAAAAGTACCGTATACCCGCCATGATATTGGCCGACGGTATTTTGGGGCAGATGATGGAAGGTATGTCTTATAACTTTGAACCCGTTGACGTAAAAACGCTTAAAACACCCTCTTGGGCGCTTGGCGTTAATGACGGCACAAGGGGTAAGAACAATGTTTCTTCCTACGGTTTGGGCGAAGGCGAACTTGAACGCATGGTATTAAAACGTGCGGAAAGATATGCCCTTGTAGAACAAAACGAAGTTCTTTTTGAAGAAAGATATACCAACGACGCAGATATTATTGTTGTGGCTTACGGCATATCCGCCCGCGCAAGCATAGCCGCAATTAACATAGCAAGGGCAAAAGGGCTTAAGGTAGGTTTATTAAGACCTATTACCCTGTGGCCCTTCCCCACGCAAAAGATAGCGCAGCTGGCGCAAAAGTGCCAAGCAATGCTGTGCGTGGAAATGAGTTTAGGCCAAATGATTGTGGACGTTAAACTTGCCGTAAACGGTAAAGTTCCCGTTTATCTGCACGCCAGACCGGGGGCGTTCTTCCCCGTGGCGGAAGATATTGCAATAGCAATAGAATCCGCATTAAAAGGCAAAAAAGAACAGCTTTTTGACCTTAAGGATTTAGCGCATAAAGCGCAAAATGCCTGCGCTCAAAAGAGCGATACCATTTGCAAGGAGGGCGCTTTATTATGACAACAGAAATGAAACCCATTACAAAAAGGCCCCAAGCCCTTGTTGATATACCCACGCACTATTGCCCCGGTTGCGGACACAGTGTTGTTCATCGTTTAGTCGGCGAGACTATTGACGAGCTGGGCATAAGAAACAGAACAGTTTGCGTTGCCCCCGTGGGCTGCGCCGTATTTGCAGATAAATACTTTAATTGCGACGGTATACAAGGCCCGCACGGCAGAGGCCCCGCCATTGCAACGGGCATTAAGCGCGCTAACCCAAATACTATCGTATTTTCCTATCAGGGCGACGGGGATTTAGCTTCCATCGGTATGGCGGAAATTGTGCACGCCGCCGCACGCGGGGAGAAGATTACCGTCATCTTTATCAACAATGCTATCTACGGTATGACGGGCGGGCAAATGGCCCCCACCACGCTTGTGGGACAGGTTGCCACAACAGCGCCCAAGGGTAGAAATCCAGAACTTCAGGGTTATCCTATGAATGTGTCGGAAATGTTAAGCCAAGTTAAGGCCGTTAAGTACATTGAAAGGGTTTCAGTTGATACCCCGCAAAATGTAATTAAAGCCAAAAAGGCGGTTAAAAAAGCTTTCCAAAACCAAGTGGACGGTGTTGGGTTCTCCTTTGTGGAAGTACTTTCAATATGCCCGACAAACTGGGGCGTTGACGCCATAAAAGCCTTAGACTTTTTAAGGGAAAAAATGATGCCGCAATACCCTCTTGGCGTATTTAAGGACGAAGGCAAAACGCAGGAGGCCAAATAATATGTATCAGGGACTTAAAATATCAGGTTTCGGCGGACAGGGCGTAGTATCCGCAGGCGTATTATTGGCACAGGCAGGCCTTATGGACGGGAAAGCCGCAAGCTGGTTTCCTTCTTACGGGCCGGAAATGCGTGGAGGCACAGCAAACTGCTCCGTTGTTATAACCGACGGGGAAGTTTCCACACCAGTGGTAAGCAGCCCCGATACCGCTATCGTTATGAACGAACCTTCCCTTACCAAATTTGAACCTTTGGTAAAAAGCGGCGGACTGCTAATTATTAACAGCTCGCTTATAAAAGGCAAAGCTACAAGAAAAGATATTAAAGTTGTTTATGTTGCCTGCAACGAAATTGCCGAAAAGGTGGGTTCTTTAAAAGCGGCCAACCTTGTGGCCCTTGGCGTTTTTGCGGGGCTTACGGGAGCAGTGAGCATAGACAGCATTGAACACGCTATGAAGAAGGTTTTTAAGCGTGCCAAGCCCGAAATGATTGCGCTTAACCGCAAAGCTTTGGAAGAAGGCGCAAAACTTAAACCCGAAGCTTAATTAAGCAGCAATACAAAATATTACTAATGTAAAAACCCCCGCTCGGTAAGAACGGGGGTTTTGTTTTATCAAATATTGCGTGATTTGATTAATGCTGTTTGTATTGGAACAAATTTGCAAGCAGCCTGCGTGGATTTTCAGATTTTAGGTAAATTTTAGTTTTATTCTAAGTGCGGAGTACGAAAGAGTATACGAGCAAAGCGAGTTTCGGTACTTTAACGAAGAAAAAACTAAAATTTACCAAAATATGGAAATTTGCTAGCGGCATACCACTAAGCAGAACACGGTGGGTTTTAAAAAGAAGCCGACTTACGCCTAATTGCTAACGGCATAAGTCGGCACAGAACAAAACAATCTTTGTTATCTTACTTCAAGCAGGGCGAAGTGCAAGTATTCGGTTTCAGGCATCCCCAACAAAATAGGATGATCCTTAGCCTGCCCGCGCAACTCTATAAGATTAACGCGTTTGCCTGCTTTAGCTGCAGCCTGCTGTAAAATATCAACAAAAATTTCTCTTGTGATATGGTGCGAACAGGTGGAAGTAGCCAAAAGGCCGCCGCTCTTTAAACCTTCCAAAGCCATGCGGTTAAGTTTAATGTAAAGGTTTATGGCCTGCGGCAAGCTCTTGCGGTTTTTAACAAAGGCGGGCGGGTCAAGCAAAACCATATCTGGCTGGTCGGGCAATTCGCCCTTAATCATAGCGGAGAGCAATCTTTCTGCATCGTCTTTATGGTAGTCACATTTATCTTTGCTGATACCGTTAAGTTCTACGTTTCTGTTGGCATATTCTACGGCAGGTGCGGAAGAGTCCACGCCCCACACGGCTGTTGCGCCGTTTAAAGCGGCTGTAATGCCGAAGGAGCCGATATAAGAATATAAATCCAAGACAATTTTTTCTTTAAAGAAAGGTTTTAAAAACTCTCTGTTTTCCTTTTGGTCAAAGTAAAAACCCGTCTTTTGTCCACCGGCCAAGGGTATAATATATTTTACGCCGTTTTCTTCTATCTCTGTTTCGGTGGGGACTTCCCCAATAGTTTCTGGCGCAAGCGGTAAGCCTTCCAAGGCTCTAAACGGGCTATCGCCTTTTAACACAATACCTTTGGGTTTAAAAATCTTTTGCACGGCGGATAAAATATCATCTTTAAGCGCGTCCATGCCCGCGGTTAAAATATCAACCACAACATAGTCGCCGTATCTGTCAATTACCAAACCCGGCATAGCGTCGGCCTCGCCAAAGCACATACGCCCAAATTTGCGCAAACCAAAGCGTTTGCGATAGGCGTAGGCATTATCAATACCTTCCAAAATAAAGTTTTTGCTTAAAGGTTCTTCCCCTTTAACTATAAGGCGCACGGCGATAAGGCTGTGCGGGTTAAAAAAGCCCGTGCCTATTATGCCGCCGCGGGAGTCTTTTACCTGTACGATGCTGCCTGCGGGAATGGTGGTATCAACATTTTCAAGTTCGTTGGAGAATATCCAATAATGCCCCTTTTTAATTCTTAAATCTTCTTTTGCTCTCATTATTACTTCTTTCATATTTTTTCACCTTTTTTAACTAATTTTATACCTGCTTTGCACATAGGGCATTGTGACGGTTCGTAAGTATCAAGAGGATAACTTAAAAGCGCCCTTAAAGGCACGTTGCCTACCGCGCCTCCGCAAGACCTGTCCACTATAACGGCTACGCCGATAACATGGGCATTGAGCATCTTTACAAGACTTACGGCTTCGTTAACTTTACGTCCCGTCATTGTAACATTGTCTACGATAAGTACCTTTTCTTCCGGCTTAATATTCATAGAGCCTTTAAGCTTCATTACGCCGTTTTCCATAACAGTAAAGACGGAGCGCGCGTTTTTTACGCGGGCGACTTCCTGCGCTAAGATGGAGTTTTCCGCCGTGGGAGCCAAAACAACATCAGGTTTTTTATCAAACAAATCTGCAAGGGAGGCCGCTATACGGCTGGCGACGCTGGGATACTGCATTACAACGGTTGTATCAACATAGCTTTGTATGTGCAGGCCGCAGGGCAGTTCAAAGTGGCCGTCGGTTATGGCGTCGTTTTCGCCCAGAATACTTATTATATCAATATTATGTTTCTTAAGCATTTACTTCTCCTTAATAAAATTTTGGCCTGCCTTAAAATCAGTCCTTAATCCCTTTTTGCGAGCGCGCTGTATTTCTTCCCCCGTTTTTTTGGAACTGCGCATTTGTATTGTGGGCTTCTTCATCGTAGAAAGCGCTTTAAAGGCGAGGGCAGGGTCCCCCGATTCATCTGTAAGATTTTCCGAAAGCGCACCGCGCTTGGACGTGTTTCTAAACATCGTTGCTATATCAAGATTAAGAACCTCCCCCACCCAGTCAACGCTGCCGCCGACCGTGGCCGCAACAACGCTGCCGTCCACATAAAAATTGTTTATATTCATTTTACCATTGTTAAAGTCAACGGAGGCTGTCATTGTTTCAAAAGGGGTATCTTTAAGCACTTGGCCCATTTTAAAAGAACCCGCGCGCTCCATTTTGTTCATTATAACAAAAGGCTGGAAGGCAACGCCCAGCGCGGCCTGTCTTTCCGCCGCTTCCTGCAATTTGTATATTATGCCGTCTTCCAAGCTTGCGTCTATCTTGCCGTCCAGTTTATCCATACCCGGTAAAAGGTTTTTAAGCACAAATTCCGCGTTAAAGTTTTTGCCCGATACTATAGGCGTCGTAAATGTATCCGCGTGGACAATACCGCTGAAGTTGGGCATAAATTTTGGTAAATCCGCGCGGAAGTTATGCAGCCACGCAAGGTCGCCCGTTTCTTTGGGGGCGGGTTTATGATTGGGGTCTAAGGCGTAAACAAAGTCTTCCACCGTATCGTAAACCTCTAACGGGCTTAAGGAACTTAAGTAAATTGCGGTTTGTATATCACGCTCGTGCGTGCGCACTTTGTCTATGGTAACGCGAATGCGGATTTTTTTATCATTAAACATAGCGTCTTTAACAAAAGCATAAAAGTTTTGTTTTTTATGGTCGTAGGAGGCATTGCCCTTTATTTTGGAAATCGTCTGGCGGCCCACCTTAAACACGCC
>JAEXBW010000011.1 GCA_023393825.1 Elusimicrobiota bacterium
CCGCTATTTTAACTCTGTCTTTTATCTTACCGTTAATCTGTACGCCTATCTCTATTTCTTCTTCCAAAAGCATGGCGGAATCACAAACGGGCCAAGCCTCGGTAAGAAGCAGGGTTTCGCCGCCCGCGTTTTGCCAAACTTCGTCGGTAATATGCGGGGCGAAAGGGTGTAAAAGCTTAAGGAAGCACGCTAAATCTTCTTTAGATACTTCCTTTACTTTTGAAAGTTCGTTAAAGAATATCATCATTGCGGAAATTGCCGTATTAAAGCTGAAGCTTTCAATATCTTCCGTAACTTTCTTTATTGTTTTATGTTTTAAAATCTCAATTTCTTTAGGCAGAACAGCAGCGGGGTTCAGTTTAATCTCGTCTGCCCAGCCGTAAATTCTCTTTAAGAATCTTGAAACGCCCTCAATACCGCGCATATCCCACGGCTTGCTGGCGTCAAAGGGACCCATAAACATTTCGTAACATCTAAAAGCGTCCGCGCCGTATTCCTGCAAAATCTCGTCGGGGTTGATGACGTTCTTTTTAGATTTACTCATCTTTTCAACCATAGAGTTTAAAGCTTGTCCGTCGGCTTTAAGTTTTGGGTTGGCAGGGTCGGTAAAATCTATTTCGTCGTAACCGTGGTAATTGCCTGCCGCGTCGCGGTAGGAAAAAGCCAAAATCATACCTTGGTGTCTTAACTTTTGAAAGGGTTCTTTTGTGCTTACAAAACCCAAATCGTAAAGCACTTTATGCCAGAATCTCGCGTATAAAAGGTGCAGTACCGCGTGCTCCGCGCCGCCGATATAGCAGTCAACGGGGCCGTAGGCTTTTTCTATTTCTTTATCAACAAAAGCCTGCGCGTTTTTATTGTCCATATACCTTAAATAGTACCAGCACGAACCCGCCCATTGCGGCATTGTATTTGTTTCGCGTTTGGCAGGGCCGCCGCAGCAGGGGCAAGTTGTTTTAACCCAGTCGGTTATATTGGCAAGCGGGGATTCGCCCGTGCCGCTCGGCTCAAATTTTTCCACCTCGGGCAATACCAAAGGCAGTTGGTCTTCGGGCAAGGGAACTACGCCGCATTTATCGCAATGCACTATGGGGATAGGTTCGCCCCAGTATCTCTGACGGGAGAAAACCCAATCTCTCAAACGGTAAGTTGTTTTTGCGCGGCCGATGCCTTTTTCTTCCAGATATTTTATTATCGCGGCTTTGGATTCTTCAACGTGCATTCCGTTTAAAAAGGAAGAATTTATAAGTTTTCCGTCGCCCGTAAAAGCTTCTTTTTCCACGCCCTGCTCGCTTTGTATAACTTCTATTATGGGCAGGTCAAATTTTTTGGCGAAGGCATAGTCCCTGTCGTCGTGCGCGGGAACAGCCATAATTGCGCCCGTGCCATAGCCTGTCAAAACATAGTCGGCTATCCATACGGGTATCTTTGCGCCGTTTAAAGGATTAATTGCGTAAGCACCCGTAAACGCGCCTGTTTTTTCTTTATCGGCGTCGGCTCTTTCAAATTCACTCTTAGCAGCTGCTTTGGCCTGATAATCTTCAACAGCCGCTTTTTGCTGCGCCGTTGTTATCTTGGCAACAAGTTCGTGTTCGGGCGCAAGCACCATATAAGTTGCGCCGAAAAGTGTATCGGGTCTGGTCGTAAAAACAGTTATAGTGCTGCCGTCCCCGTCTACCTTAAAGTTAACTTCCGCGCCCTGGCTTTTGCCTATCCAGTTGCGCTGCATCATAAGGGTGGAGGAGGGCCAGTCAAGTCCGTCAAGGTCTTCCAACAGACGGTCCGCATAGGCGGTAATTTTAAGCATCCATTGGCGTAAATTCTTTTTTTCTATAACGGTTTGGCAGCGTTCGCAACGTCCGTTAAAAACTTCCTCGTTGGCAAGGCCCGTCTTGCAAGAGGGACACCAGTTTATAGGCACAGTGCTTTGGAAGGCTAAACCTTTTTTGTAAAGCTGTAAAAATATCCACTGCGTCCATTTGTAATAAGCTGGGTCGGTAGTATCAACTTCCCTGTTCCAGTCGTAAGCCATACCAAAGGATTTGATTTGTCTTCTAAAATTATCAATATTTTTTTGCGTTGTAATTCTGGGGTGTACGCCTGTGGCTATTGCATAGTTTTCGGCAGGAAGGCCGAAAGCGTCCCAACCCATAGGGTGTAAAACGTCAAAACCGCTCATTCTTTTATATCTTACAAGTATGTCGGAAGCTGTATAACCCTCGGGATGCCCGACGTGAAGGCCCTGCCCTGACGGGTAAGGAAACATATCCAAACAATAAAACTTTTTGCCCGTTTTGGGTAAACGGGGAGAGGAGAAAACTTTTGCGTCTTCCCATCTTTTTTGTTGACGTTTATCTATTTCTTGAAAATTAGCTATAACCATAACTTTTATTATACAAATTTACGCAAAAGCTTTTATACGGAAAAACCATGTATTCTTATCTGTTTTTATTATATAATCATAAAGTTGTTTTAAAAATTTAAAAGAGGGTTATCCCTATGGAACAAATATTGTCTTTAGTACATATTTACCTTGATAAAATTAACGCCTTTATATGGGGCGCGCCAATGCTTGGCCTTTTGCTGGGCATAGGCATATACCTGACGGTAA
>JAEXBW010000004.1 GCA_023393825.1 Elusimicrobiota bacterium
AAGGCCATCGGTATACTTAAAACAAGAATATCGGGCAGCATATAAAGCATTGTGTGGAATACCCAAAACATATCCGCGCCGAAAGTCATTGCATAAGTGAATATTTTGGAAAACTGCCCCATAAAAACCACAAATACAAAAACAAACAGTACGCCTAAAAAGAAGACCAGTAAATTCTTTGTTATATACCTGAATATAATACCGAGCATTTTTTTATTTTAGCAAAATTGTATATGTTTTAATTTATTCTGTTTGGCGATGGAACAAATTTGCAGGCAGTTCGCGTGAGTTGTAGATATTTTGCCTTTCCCAAAATTGCGTGATTTGATTTAGATTTGAGGTTAGTTTATGTTTTATTTGCCGCGAGGTATATCCAGAGCGGCTGGAAGCCCGCATATCCAAAGCGGCAAAAAAACTTAAAATAGCCCAAAGATAAACAAATTGCTAGCCAAATTAAGCTTGGCGGGACAATAGTCGTACCTATGGGGCTGGTGTTTTGCTTCCATTTTTAGTATATTTCTTAAACAGATTTCCGGAAAAGAGGTATTTATGGCTAATGAAATTAAGTTTGCCACAGCAGGCTTTAGAGGCAATATTGCAGAGGCGGTAACAGCTCAAAGCATTTACAGACTGTCCATTGCAATCGCAGAACACATTTTTACAAATCAATATTACGGTTTTGAAGGCACAGGCTACCAAAAACATATAAAAGAAAAAGGATTCAAATTTAAACGCCCCCTTGTTATAGTCGGCCACGATTCACGCTTTTTATCAGACAAATTTGCAGATATTGTTGGCGACGCTTTGGCCTCGCGCGGCATTACCGTAAAAAAAGCTTTATATTCCCTGCCAACGCCCGTGGCGGAATGGGCAGTATTAAAGGAAGGCGCTGTCGGCGCGGTTGTTATTACCGCAAGTGAAGCCGACTACAGCCAAAACGGACTTAAATGGATTTCCTACTACGGCGGCATCGCCAATAACGAAGTGGTAGAAGATATAGAAAGGAATATACCTGCCGTTTCTTCCATGCCAAAAGCTATGCCGGAGTTCGGTTATGTAAACTCCGCCGTAAGCGAGCATAATTTAAGGGACGAATACCTTGTCCACTTAAGCAAAATTATAGACGTTAAGGCAATTAAAAAAGCCAAACTTAAAGTGGGTATAGACCCGCTTTACGGCACGGCCGATAATTACTTTAGAAAGTTTTTAACCTCTTGCGGTATAGAAATGGAAGGCATACACGAAGGGACGGATTACTTCTTTGGCGGTAAAGTGCCAAACGCGGGGCCTGAAGCCTTGGCGGATTTAAGCAAACTTGTGGTTAAAAAGAAACTCCACCTCGGCATTGCGTGCAACAGCGACTGCGATAAATTCGGCATCATCGGGCCTGAGGGTGAGTGGATTTCCCCCAACCAGATTGCCCCTGTTATCTTGGACCATATAATAAGGAACAGAAAGGCCAAGGGCCGCATTTGCAGAAGCCTTATCACAACCAATTTAATTGACGAGGTTGCCAAATCCCACAATATGCCCGTGCGCGAAACGCCCGTCGGCTTTAAATACATTAACGAACTTATGATGACGGGGCAGTATATCTTCGGCGCGGAAGAATCGGGCGGTATAGCCATTTCCAACCACATGCCTGATAAAGACGGCATTTTGGCCTGTATGCTTGTTTTGGAAATGATGGCCGTTGAAGGCAAATCCCTTAAACAGATTTTTAAGGACTTCTATAAAAAGTATAATATGTATTACGACAAAAAGGTTAGCATTCCCAAGAAAGAAATTGAAATTAATGAGTTTATGGAAAAGCTTAACCTTAACCCGCCGTTGTCCATTAACAAAACCTCCGTATGGAGAATTGACCAGACAGACGGCTTTAAGTTCATTTTAAAGAACGGAAACTGGCTGGCTCTGAGGCCCTCGGGTACAGAGCATCTTATAAGAATATACGCCGAAGCCAAAGACCCCGCCTCTCCGGAGAAGTTGATACAGGAAGCAAAGAAACTTATAGAAACTTTGTCTTAAAAGATAAAGAGGGGGTTGTATGAAAATAGCAGCCATTAAAGCAAGAGAAATACTTGACTCTCGCGGCGTACCCACATTGCAGGCCGATGTAATTTTGGAAAACGGCATAAAAGCAAGTGCGGCGGTACCAAGCGGGGCTTCCACAGGTTCGCACGAAGCCGTTGAACTTAGAGATAACGATAAAAGATATAACGGTAAAGGCGTGCTGAAGGCCGTGGCAAACGTAGCCAAGATTGAGAAAGTTTTAAAAGGCAAAGATGTCTTTGACATAAGAGCCTTAGACGAAGCTATGATAGCCTTGGACGGCACTCCCAACAAAGGTAAGTTGGGCGCAAATGCAATATTGGGCGTTTCCATGGCGGCTTTAAGAGCGGGCGCGGCGGCAAAAAACGAACCTTTATATAAATATATCCGCACAGCCTACGGCATTAAAGAAAAAGATTTTGTTTTACCCACCCCGATGTTGAATATTATCAACGGCGGCAAACACGCGGACAGCGGGCTTGACGTGCAGGAATTTATGATAGTTCCCGCCGCGCAACCCAGCTTTAAAGAAGCGCTACGCGCCGCAAGCGAAGTTTACCACACGCTTAAAAAACTTCTTGCCAAGAAAGGCATGGTAACCGCAGTCGGCGACGAAGGCGGCTTTGCCCCCAAAATCCGCAAGCACGAAGATGTTATAAAAACAATTCTTGCCGCGGCAAAACAGGCGGGCTACAATAATATTTCCTTAGCGCTTGACGCGGCCGCAAGCGAATTTTACGTTAAAGGCGCTTATAAGTTTGAAGATAAACTGCGCCCGTATAAAGAAATGACGCAGATTATCGCCAAATGGTGCGCTAAATATCCGCTTATCTCGGTTGAAGACCCTTTGCACGAAGACGACTGGGACGGCTGGAAGCACTTTACGGGTAAACTGGGTAAAAAAATAAATATTGTGGGCGACGATTTGTTTGTAACCAATAAGATACGCTTGCAAAAAGGTATAGAGCAAAAAGCCGCGAACTCCATACTTATTAAGCTTAACCAGATAGGCAGCGTATCGGAAACGGTTGACGTTATCGCACAGGCTAAGAAAGCGGGTTTTACCGCAATAATTTCCCACCGCTCGGGCGAAACGGAAGATGCCTTTATAGCAGATTTAGCCGTAGCCACAAACGCGGGCGCAATTAAAACAGGCGCGCCTGCCAGAAGCGAAAGACTTGCAAAATATAACCGCCTTCTTGTTATAGAAGAAGAACTGGGCAAAAAAGCGGTATACGCCAAGGATAGAGTTTTTAAGAAATGAAGTTGTTTAAAACAAAAAGACAAACTTTGATTGCAGCATTGGCGGCGATGGCGGCGTTTTTGGTACTTAACGGCAGCTTCTTTGGGCTGTTGCACAATATTTTTGAACTTAGAAAACTTACCAAAACCGCCGCCGCGCTTGACGCGGAATATAAAGCCCTTGGCGAGGAGTACAAAAAGATAGAAGGCGGGGACGTGGAATATATAGAAGATACCGCCAGAGTAAAGTATCATATGTCCAAGCCGGGGGAAATTGAATTTAGGATACAGAATGAAAGTACACACCCTTGAACTGGGCCACATGGGCAACTGCACTTATATAGTGCAGAACGCCAAAGAAGCCATTATTATAGACCCCTCCTGGGATATGCCGCAAATTTACGATTTTCTGCAAGAATTAAACCTTAGCCCTGTGGCTGTTTTGTTTACGCACGGGCATTATGACCACTGCACAAATTCTGCCGAACTTTTAAAAAGGTACAATATAAAGGGATATATTGAGCAAAATGACCTTGCTTTAAGCGGCCTGCCGCAGGATTTACTTATTACTTTTGAAGGCGATTTTAAGCAAACTTTGGCGGGGATGGAAGTTTCTTTTATGCACACCCCGGGGCATACAAAAGGCTCCTGCTGTATTCTTATAGGCAATGCAGTATTTACGGGCGATACGCTTTTCCCCGGCGCGGTGGGCAGGACTGATTTACCCGGCTCCAGCGCGAGGGAATTGCAAAACAGTTTGGAAAAGCTGGCCCACAGTCTGCCGCCTTCAACGGAAGTTTACAGCGGACACGCTTACGGCCCGCAAGGCAACAGTTTTACGACGATAGGATACGAAATAAAAAATAATCCGTTTGTAAAACTTGCTTTAAAAGACCCGCATTATTTTGATGATATGATATGAAAAAATACGCAATAGTTACAGATTTTGACGGAACGGTTACCACGCTTGATATAGGCAATTCTCTTTGCCTGCACTTTGGTACCACCACGCAGGAAAAGATAGAACACGCCTATGCCGTTAAGGCAGATGCTAAGACGTGGATGGAATGCCACTTTGGCCCGATTAAAGTTAAACAGCAGGAATTTGAAAGAGTTATTTTAGATATAGCCGCCTTAAAGGACGGCTTTATAAAACTGGCGGAATTTTGCAAAAAGCATAATGTGCCTTTTGAAATCGCAAGCGGCGGGCTGGACATATACATAAACCCGATACTTAAAAAAAATAATGTACCCGCAATTCCCGTTTACTCCGTGCAAGGCACTTTTACCGCCGACGGTATTATGATAGATTTCCCCTTTTACCCCGATATGCCTTTGGAAGTTTTTAAGGCCTCGCGCGTTAAGTATTATAAAGCGCAGGGCTATACAACAATCTTTTTGGGCGACGGCCCCAGCGATTTTAACGCCGCAAAAGAAGCCGATATAGTTTTTGCCACGGACAGACTTGTGGATATTTGCAAACAGAATAATGTGGCCTTTAACGAGTTTAAAGATTTTAACGCCGCACTTAAGATATTAGAGGAGAATTATGTTACCGTACCTGCCTGAGTTTTTAGGTTTAAGAATACCGCTTTACGGCATTATGACAATGCTGGGCTACCTTGCCGCACTGCTTTACTGCCTTAAGCAACGCCCTAAGATTGGGATAAGCAAAGACGAACTTTTTGACATAGGCTTTTACATTGTAATGGGTGCGATAGTAGGCGGAAAATTGTTTTTTATCATTTTTAACTGGGACGCTTTTGCCGCCTCTACTCTTATTGAAAAACTCAGATACGGCTTTGTCTTTTTCGGCGGATTTATAGGCGCAATTACAACAGGTGTAATTATAGCCTATGTAAAAAAACTTCCGTTCTTTAAATTTGCGGACTTCTTTGCGCCCGCCATTGCGCTGGGCCACGCTATAGGCAGGATAGGCTGCTTTTGCGCGGGCTGCTGCTACGGAAAAATATCGCACAGTTTCCTTTCCGTCAAGTTCCACAACCCCGAATGCCTTGTACCGCACCACTTGCACGATGTCGGGCTGTACCCCACGCAATTAATGGAATCTGCAGGCAACTTTGTTTTGTTTTTTATACTGCTTGCCGTGTTCAACAAAAAGCATAAAGAGGGAACCGTAATAGCCTCTTACGTTATAGGCTACGGATTAATAAGATTTATTGTGGAGTTCTTCCGCGGCGACGACAGAGGCTCTTATATACTCGGGCTTTCCCCCTCGCAGTTTATAGCGGCTGCGCTTATAATTTTAATATCGGCATTTTTAATAAAGAGGAATTATGGCTCAAAATAAACAAACAGTAATATTTGAAGGCAGAACAGGCAGGCTGGATACCTTTCTTACCGAACAGACTGAAGGCTATTCCAGAGCCATAATACAAAACCTTATTAAAGGCGGCGCGGTAACGGTTAACTCTACCGTAAGAAAACCTTCTTGGCCTTTAGAAAACGGCGATATTGTGGAAATAACTTGGCCGCAAGCCAAACAAACCCTTAACCTTAAAGATTTAATTATCTTTGAAGATAAAAACTTTTTTGTGGTAAATAAACCCGCAGGCGTACTTGTTCACCCGCAAAGCCCCGCTTGGGAAGATAACCCGCAAGCCGCTTTTACCGCGGAGGAAACTTTGGTTTCCGCCATACTGGCAAACCCGCCCAAAAACTTTGACCCTAAGGTTGAACGCGCTGGCCTAGTACATCGTTTGGACAGGGAAACCAGCGGCGTTATGCTTATTGCCAAAACACGCGAATTTCAGGACGAAATGCTTACGCTTTTTGCAATGCGCGAAGTACACAAAACCTATAATGCCATTTGCTGCGGAGAGGTTAAAGACGACGAAGGCACTATAAATGTACCTATAGGCAGACTAACGGGCGGAAAGATAAAAGCATCTGACATCGGGCGCGAAGCCGTTACGGACTATAAAGTGGTGGAAAGAAAGAAAGGATTTTCTTATATGGAACTCTTCCCAAAAACGGGCCGCACCAACCAACTGCGCGTACATATGAGCTGGCTTGGCTACCCCGTGCTTGGCGACTGGCTTTACAAAGGCGCGAGCGCAGACCGTCTTATGCTGCACGCCAAAAAACTGGAATTTGTAAACCCGCTCACAGGCAAAAAGGTTAAGTTTGAGGCCAAGCCGCCAAAAGACTTTACCGATACTTGGAAAGAGAAAACAAAATAAGCCTAGTTAAGCAGGTAAATTTTTAAATTAAGCAGCGTCGCAAACAACAGCCACAGGAAGTACGGCACTAAAAGCGCGCTGCTTTTTTTATTGTGTCTAAAACCCAGCCATAAAAGCCAAAAGGTAAGCGCGTCAATAGCCAGTATAAGAATAAGCCCGCCAAAAATACTGCGCAGGCCAAAGAAAACGGGCGTCCATAACAGGTTAAGCGCAAACTGTACCAAAAAAATAGTTTTAAGTTTTTTCGTCAGCGGACCGCTCGGCATCAGGCTTAGCCGCCAATAATATATGCCCAACATAATATAAAGCACCGTCCAAACAGGCGCAAAAAGGTAATTGGGCGGATTAAAAGACGGCTTTTGCAAAAAGGCATACCACACGGGAATACTTTGCCTTGTAAAAAAAGAACCCAAACTGCCCAAACCCAAAGAAACAAAAACATATAAAAACAGCTTTTTCATAACCCCTCCGACTGTAAAAGAATATAAGAAAATGGTATTATATTTTAATAGGAGAAAATATGGATACCAAAACCCTTTCTGATTTTATAGCTTGGTCTAAAACAACCGACCTTGAAGAAATAGTGTATATTAAAGATTCTACAAAACTCCAAATTAAAACTGCGCAAGCAACCGCGCAGGGTACTGATTTTTCTTGCAAACTTAAAGCAGTAAAAGCCCCCGCAGTAGGCCTTTATCACGCGGGCAGCAAAGGCAAAGCCATCACAATTAAAGAAGATATGCCCGTAAAACAGGGTGATATTTTGGGCTTTGTGGAAATGAATAAAGCTTCTAAAGAAGTTGCCGCAACCGCGGAAGGCATACTTAAGATTATTTCCGTCAAAGACGGCGCGGCGGTGGAGTACGGCCAGCCCCTCTTCTTTATAGAACCTAAATAATAAATTTAAACCGAAATATGAATACAAAAACAGTAAAAGCTTTTGGCAAAGTCCTTATAGCTAACAGAGGCGAAATAGCCTTGCGTATCATCCGTACGCTTAAAGAAATGGATATTAAATCCGTCGCAATTTACTCCGAGGCGGACAAATACTCCGCGCACGTTAAAGAAGCCGACGAAGCAATTTGTATAGGCCCCGGCCCGTCCAGAGAAAGCTATTTAAATATAGATGCCGTTGTTGCCGCCGCTAAAATAACTAAGGCGGACGCGGTTCACCCCGGTTACGGATTCTTGTCCGAAAACGCCCGCTTTGCGCAGGCCGTTATTGACGCGGGTATCGTTTTTATAGGGCCTTCCCCTAAAGCCATTACCAGCCTGGGGGAAAAATCCCACGCCAAAGCCCTTGCCATAGCGGGTAAAGTACCCGTTATTCCCGGTTCCGACGGCGTTGTAGAAAAAAACCACCTTGCCGTAGCCAAACAAATCGGATTCCCGATAATGATTAAAGCTACCATGGGCGGCGGCGGACGCGGTATGCGCCCCGTGTTTAAGGAAGACGAATTTCAAAACGCGCTGGATACGGCGCAGGGCGAAGCCAAGGCAGCCTTTGGCGACAACAGAGTTTACTTTGAAAGATTGGTTTTAAATCCCCGCCATATAGAAGTGCAGATAGCGGCCGATAATTACGGCAATGTAGTTGCTTTTGCCGAGCGTGATTGCTCCATGCAGCGCAAAAACCAAAAACTTATAGAAGAATCCCCCTCCCCCTTTGTAACCCCCGCTATAAGGAAAAGCCTTTGCGAGGCCGCAGTAAGGCTTGCCAAAGCGGCTGATTACAGCGGCGTAGGCACCGTGGAATTTTTAATGGACAGGGACCATAATTTTTACTTTATGGAAGTTAACACCCGCCTTCAGGTAGAACACCCAGTTACGGAATTTGTAAGCGGCTTTGACCTTGTTAAAATGCAGATAGATATTGCACAGGGCAGCCCCTTGCCTTTAGACGCGGCCCGCGCGCAAAAAGTGCTTTGCCACGCTATAGAACACCGCATTAACGCGGAAGATTATGCAAAAGGCTTTATGCCCTGCCCCGGTACGGTTGAAGAATGGATACCTTCGGGCGGTTTGGGCGTAAGGGTGGATAGCCATGTTTATACGGGATATAGCATACCTTCTTTTTACGACAGTCTTATAGCAAAACTTATTGTTGCCGCGCCTACGCGCGAAGACGCTTTAAAACGCAGCAAAAGAGCTTTAAACGAATTTTCCGTAAAGGGCGTAACAACCACTATCCCGTTCCATAAAATGATGATAGCTGATGAACGCTTTGCCAAAGGCGATATGGACACAAGCCTTGTGGAAAAAATAATAAAAGAACATGAAAGCAAAAAATAAAATATTTACGCGCACAAAACTTGCCGCTTTCCTTAAAGCGCAGCGCGCTAAAGGCAACAAAATTGTTTTTACCAACGGGTGCTTTGACATACTGCACGCGGGGCATGTGAGTATATTGGAATTTTCTAAAAATCAGGGCGATATTTTGGTGCTGGGTATAAATACCGATGCTTCCGTTAAAAGATTAAAAGGCCCCACCCGCCCCATAAACAAACAGGCCGACAGGGCGCTTGTAGCCGCTTCGCTTGAAGCTGTTGACGCCGTAGTTTTATTCGGGCAGGATACGCCCTTGGAACTTATCAAATTTATAAAGCCCGACGTGCTTGTAAAAGGCGCGGACTATACCGTACAAAATGTGGTTGGCAGAGAGTTTGCAAAAAAAGTGGCTTTATATCCGCTTTTAAAAGGCCGCTCTACCACCAATGTAATTAAAAAAGCAGGGCTTAAATAACCGTTTTTAAGTTGTCATTTTTATTTTTACAAAGGTATTGATTATGGCAGATATTTTTGAGAAGTGTAAAAATTTTAAAGACGCAAAAGCATTGATGCGCTTGGGGATTTACGGTTATTTTCAGCCTATATCTTCCGCACAGGCTCCCGAGATTACCCTTAACGGTAAAACCTACATTATGGCAGGCTCCAACAACTATTTGGGCCTCGCAAACGACCCGCAAATGAAGCAGGCCGCCGCCGATGCCGCCTTAAAATACGGCACTGGTTCGGCAGGCTCCCGCTTTTTAAACGGCAATACCACCGCCGCGGAAGAACTTGAAGCAAAGCTGGCAAAATTTAAAGGTAAAGAAGCGGGTTTAATTTTTTCCGCAGGGTATCAAATGAACCTTGGCGTAATTTCCTGCCTGCTTAAAAAAGGCGATGTAGCCATAGTGGATAAGCTGGACCACGCAAGCATTTTAGACGGCGTAAAACTTTCCGAAGCGGAAATGGTGCGCTTTAAACACAATGATATGGAAGATTTGGAGCGCGTACTTGCCAAGATAGACGACAGCAAGGGCAAACTTATTATTGTTGACGGCGTATTTAGTATGGAAGGCGATATTTGCAACCTGCCCGAAATCGTTCGCCTTGCCAAAAAATACGGCGCAAGAACCATTGTTGACGATGCGCACGCCACAGGCATTTTGGGCAAAACGGGCCGCGGCACATGCGAACACTTTGGCCTTGACCACAAAGATATAGACCTTGTGGTAGGCACCTGCTCTAAAACATTTGCGACGGTAGGCGGCTTTGTTGTGGGCGACGCAGACATTATCCACTATATCCGCCACTCCGCCAGAAGTCAAATATTTTCCGCCGCTATGACGCCGCCCGCGGTAGCATCAATAAGCAAAGCTTTGGATTTAATTTGGACGGATATGTCCCGCAAAGATAAACTGTGGGCAAACAGCCGCCGCTTAAAAGAAGGCTTTATAAAACTCGGTTTTGACGTCGGCGCGACAGAAACACCAATCGTCCCCGTTTTTGTAGGGCAGATGGAAGATTGCTTTAAAATGTGGCGCGCAACTTTTGACAGCGGCATATTTACCACACCGGTAATACCGCCTGCCGTACCGCCAAATAAATGTATGATAAGGACAACGCTTATGGCCACCCATACCGACGAGCAGATTGATAAAATACTCCACGTTTTCGGCGCGGCGGGCAAAGCAATAGGCATAATAAAATAAATGCTTAGCGTTAATCAAACGGAAGATTTAAAAGAGTTTATAGCAATACCCTTTGCACTTTATAAGGGCAGTCCTTTTTATACGCCCGACCTTAAAAGCGAAACCAAACACATTCTTACAACAGACCCTTTTTGGCAGCATTCCAAAAAGTGTTTGTTTATCGCGCGCAAAGACGGGCAGCCCGTCGGCAGAATAGCCGCTATAATTAACGATAATCACAATAAACACTGGCAGGACAAAACGGGATTCTTCGGCTTTTTTGAGTGCGAAGATAATGCACAAACCGCAAAAGCTTTAATTGACGCGGCCGCCGACTGGCTTAAGCAAAACGGTATGCAAACCATACGCGGGCCTATGAACCCAAGCACTAACCACACCTGCGGCGTGCTTATTGATAATTTTGATAAACTGCCTTTTATTATGATGCCGTATAACCCGCCTTATTACGACGGTATTTTGCAAAGCGCGGGCCTTTCCAAAGCAAAAGATTTAGTGGCTTTTGAGCGCACTGCACAAAATGATTTTTCCCCCAGAATGAAAAAGATTATAGAGCGCGTTTTAAACAATCCCTCCGTAAAACTGCGCCAGATAAATATAAAAGATTTTGATAATGAAGTTAAAACCGTCCGCACAATTTACAATGCCGCCTGGGCGGAAAACTGGGGCTTTGTACCCATAACCGAGGCGGAAATAGAAGATACCGCCAAGCAGCTTAAGGCCATTGTCCGCCCAGAACTTACCTGTATAGCGGAAGTGGACGGCAAACCCGCCGCTTTTGCAATATCCATACCCAATATGAACCACGTTTTAAAGATTTTAAACGGCAGCCTTAACCCGCTAAAACTGCCTTTAGCGCTTTATAAATGGTTTACAATCAAAGATTGCAGAATGATTATGCTGGGCGTCCACCCCGACCACAGAAAGCGCGGCTTGGAGCTTTTGCTGATAAACAATATTGTGCGCGAAGGCATAGAGAAAGGCTGGAAGAAGGCCGAACTTTCCTGGATGCTGGAAGATAATAAAGCCATAATTTCCGTTATAGAAGAAGCAGGCTGCTACAAAACTAAAACTTACCGCATTTACGAAAAACCTTTATAAAAAATATTTACAAGCTAAAAACCCCGCAGATGCCGAGCGGGGTTTTTTGTTATTAATCTAAAATTATTTTAACGATCTACTTTCAAAACATCTTTCTGCTTTACGGGCAGGCATTCCTGCAGGCGGAAGTTTTGCGGGGCAAGCTGTTTTATTTTCTCTATATCTTGGTCGTTAAGTACGACTTTATAGTAAGTGGTGCGGTATTGGTAGGGCAGGCCGCTTTCTTCTATATACTGCATAGTTTGCAAAATTGTTTTGGAAGCTACGAGAACGCCGCAAACAGCCTCGTATTTATCAAAGGTAGCTTTGATATCCATTGCTATAAAATCTACAAGTTTTTTTTCTATAAGGTTTTTTACAACTTCAGGATTGGTGCCGTTGGTATCAAGCTTTACAAAAAAGCCCATGGCTTTAAGCTTTGCGGCAAATTCCGCTAAATCTGTTTGGAGGGTAGGCTCTCCGCCCGTTATAACAACGCCTTCAAGAGCGCCTTTTCTTTTTTCAAAAAAATTTAATACGTCTTCTTCTTTTAACAATGTTCCGTTATTGTTGACAGGTGCTATAAGTTCAGGGTTATGGCAATATTTGCAACGAAGGTTACATCCTTGGGTAAAAACGATTGCGGCAATTTTTCCCGGATAGTCTATCATTGAAAACTTAAGCAGCCCTCCGATAAGCATTTATAACACCTGTCCCAATATTATTGTTAATGTTTTTCACGTTTGTAAGTTTATTTGCAGCCACAGGCATGAACGGTCTTGCGCATTGCAAATTCCTCTTTTTTGCCCTTGTTCCACATCATTACGGGGCGAAGATAACCGACTACTCTGGAATAAACTTCGCAGCTGGTCCCCTTAGCTTCAGCTCTGGCGGCTTTCAGCTCGGAGATTTTTGTTTCTATATTCTGTCTTTCTTGTGTTGTCATGGTACTTCCTCCTTCTACATCTTCAGTCTTAAAAAAACTGACTTAATTATTCTTGCAAATTATCGCGGACCGAACAAGACCCAATTTTATATGGGTCTTTTGGTCCTTTACAAAGGCTTTAAATTATTTACTGTAAAGCTGCTCTTCTAACAGAGCTATCTGCTTTTCAATGTCCTCAACCTTCTGCGCTTTACATTTGGGGCATTCAAAGTGTTCGCCTTCAATATAACCGCATTTGGGGCATACGCTGAAAGTAGGCGTGATAGAGAAGTAAGGCAATTCATATCCTTCGCATACTTTTTTGATGAAGTTCTTAAGAGCAAGAGTATCTTTAATCTTTTCGCCCATAAAAATGTGTATTACCGTGCCGCCCGTATATTTGGCCTGTATTTCGTCCTGAAGGTCCAACAGTTCAAATATATCGTCGGTGTAGTTGACGGGCAACTGGCTGGAGTTTGTATAAAAAGGCGGTCTGCCATTGTTGGCTTCTTCGTTATTGGCCACGATGATATCGGGATATTTTTCCCTGTCAAGGCGGGCCAAGCGGTAGGAAGTACCTTCGGCGGGGGTGGCTTCTAAGTTATAGTTATTGCCTGTTTCTTTTTGGAATTCAACAAGTTTGGCTCTCATAAAGTCCATAACTTTTACGGCAAACGCGCGGCCCTTTTCAGTACCCACGCCTTCGCCAAGCAAGTTAAGGCAGGCTTCGTTTAAGCCCACAAGACCGATGGTGGAAAAGTGGTTCTTCCAGTATTCGCCAAAGCGCTGCTTGATATTCCTTAAGTAAAAACTCATATAAGGATACAAGTTGGCGTTGGAGAAGCGTTCAATAACCTTGCGTTTAATTTCAAGGCTGATTTTGGCAACTTCCATTCTGTCTTCAAGATTCTTAAAAAATTCTTCTTCCGTCGCGGAGATATAGCCCAAGCGCGGCATATTTACCGTTACCACGCCGATGGAACCCGTAAGCGGGGACGAGCCGAAAAGCCCGCCGCCTCTGCGGTTTAATTCTCTGTTATCAATTCTAAGACGGCAGCACATAGAGCGTGCGTCTTCCGGACTCATATCGGAATTGATGAAGTTTGCAAAATAAGGGATACCGTATTTTGCGGTAATTTCCCAAAGGGGTTGATATTCGGGGTTTTCCCAGTCAAAATCTTTCGTAATGTTGTACGTCGGGATAGGGAATGTAAACACGCGGCCTTTAGCGTCGCCTTCCAACATAATTTCCAAGAAAGCTTTGTTGAACATATCCATTTCTTTTTGGAATTCGCCATACTTTTTATCTTGTATCACGCCGCCGATAATTACGCCCTGATCTTTGTAATAAGAAGGCACAACAAGGTCCATAGTGATATTGGTAAAAGGCGTTTGAAAGCCGACTCTTGTAGGCACGTTTACGTTAAATAAAAATTCCTGCAAGGCTTGTTTGACGTCTTTGTAGGCAAGTTTATCGTAGTAAATAAACGGTGCAAGCAAAGTATCAAAGTTGGAAAACGCCTGCGCGCCCGCGCTTTCGCCCTGTAAAGTATAAAAGAAGTTTACAACCTGTCCCAAAGCGGAGCGTAAGTGCTTTGCGGGTTTTGATTCCGCCTTGCCTACTACGCCTTTAAAACCGCTGGATAAAAGATCCTGCAAATCCCAGCCGACGCAGTATGCGCCCAAAAGGCCGAGGTCGTGGAGGTGAAAATCGCCCGAGGAGTGATATTGTTTTACGTTTTCCGGATAAATCTTATTAAGCCAGTAAATTTTGCTGATTTCGGACGATATATAGTTATTCAAACCCTGCAAAGAATAACCCATATTGCTGTTTTCGTTAACCTGCCAGTCTAACTTCTGCAAATACTGATCAACCAGTTCTACGTTAAATTTAGAAGAGATTTCTCTTACTTTCGCGCGCTGATCTCTGTAAAGAATATAAGCTTTTGCCGTTTTGTGGAAGTTGGAAGTTAAAAGAACGTCTTCAACAATATCCTGAATATTTTCTACGCTGGGGGTAATTTCGCTATAAAGCTGCTGTACGATATTGATGACTCTTATGGTAAGCTTTTTGGCGATGTCGGCGTCAAACTCACCCGTGGCCTGCCCCGCTTTCAAAATAGCGTTGATAATTTTTTTAGCTTCAAACGGTTGGGCGGAACCGTCTCTTTTAATAATTTTGACTAAAATATCGGTGTTTGTTGGCATAAGCTTTACTTCCTTTATTAGTGTTGTCGGCGCGAAGATTTTATCAGCTGCGGCAAAGAGTGTTTGCCTTCTTATTCTTACGTCCGCTTAAATTAAAGCATAACAGATTTTTGCGGTAAATATTTAAAACCGTGTTTGATGCTTTGGGTTTAAGTATTATAAAATTCTAGCATAAGTTTTTAAAAATGCAAATTTACGACGGAAAAGCGCATAAAACAAAGTTGTTAACAGGCCTGTTCTAAGACGATAAAACAAAAAGTTATCCACAACCTTAAGGCTGTGGATAACTGGCATTTAAAAGCCTGTTTTTTAAGGCAATTTTTGCGGTTTTATATGGTAAAACGGCCCTTTTCGTAAATTGTAAGCCTTTTGCCGTTTTTAAGCTTGACAGTTACCAATTTATCTTGCGTATTTACCAAATCCCAATGCAAAGCGGATTGATTGTAACCTAACTGTTTTCTAAGTTTTGTATCCAGTTTTGAAGGGTTACCGATAAAAGTATCACTGTAACTTGAACCTAAAGCAATGTGGCTGTTGCCGTTTTTACCGCCAAAGTTCTCATCGTAAAGAGTATCGGCCATAAAGCGGTCTATTTTTGAAAATCTTATGTCGGTAAGGGAATACTCCCCAACCTGCGATGCACCACGGTCTAATGATAGCATTTTTTTAAGAAATTCTTCACCCTGCTCGGCTTTTGCCTTTATAACGCGGCCCGCCTTAAATTCAAGCGATATATTTTCCACATAATTGCCGTTTCTGAAGGATTTTAAATCGCTAAAGTAAATGCCTTTTGTGCCGCGCCAGTCGGGCGAAGTGAAAATTTCAAAAGAGGGAATATTACAGCCGCCGCCGCTGATAAATTTGCGCTTTTCGCCTAAAGAAACTTCAAGGTCCATATCTTGCGACTGCGTTCTTATAAGTTCTATCGGCAAGGCGGAGAGGCGTTTGGAAACTTCTTCAATTTCCGCCATAACTTCTTTCCATTTTTTAACGGGGTCTTTTTCTTTTAAAAAGCAGGCTTTTACTATTTGCTCTTCGTACTGCTTAAGGCTTAAATCCGCCTGAGAGGCCAGCCCCTGCGTGGGAAAATTAGCCAAAGTCCAAGAAAATAAACCTTTCTCTTCCCGCCCGTCCATAATAATGCGCATACCTTTTTTTGCTATCGTGGCAAGCGCGATTTTTTTGGGGTCGGCTTCCTTAAGCGCGGTTAAATCCTGCGGGGCGCGCAGGGCGATAAGCCCGTTAAGGTTTTGCGTAAATACCTTTTCCCACTCGGGGACAAATTTAAGCTGCTTATCGTTGGCGGAGGTAAAAAATATTTTATTCATATTTTCGGTAAGATAGGGGCGCGGGAAAACATTATAACCCTGCGCTATAAGTTTGGCGTAAATTTCTTCCGCAAGCGGGAGAGCGGGCATATCGTAACTTATCAGTATATTATCGCCCTGTTTGAACTTTCCCCCTCTGCGCGCGGCATTAAGCGCGAAAATAAGAACATCGGCATATTTTTTTAAGTCCATTTTTATCTCCCATTAAGCTATAATATTTATGATACTAAATAACTTTTTATAAGGTGATAAAATGAAGAAATTATTACTTATTTTAACGGCTCTTTTTGCAGTTTGCCCGCTTTTTGCCGACATAGCCCCCACCCCGCAGATAATATATAACTTTAACTACCAAACCTCCGCCCCGCTAAATATAGACCCTGCCGGCAGCGAACAGATACAATGCGACGATAATCAATGCTTAAGCGCGCAGCCGCTTGGCACTTACGGCATACAAAAACTTTATTGCACATCGTCCTCCTGCCATGCAATTTCTTACAGTTTTAAGCCTTACCAAAAACTTATAGTTAAGTTTTCCGACGGTAAAAAAAGGGAAACCGATGTTTTTAAAACTCCCGCTACATTAAGAAGCGCGGTACAGCTTAACGTGGGGGAAGATTCCTTAGACGCTATTGTGCTTCCCACCAAGCCGAAGGTTGATACTTTTTCCCAACATCATATGTTAGCTTCTCTTGTTATAATAATATCTTTGGAAGTTGCCGCAGGGCTTTTGTATTTGCTTTCGGGCGGGTTGCCGCTTACTATCTTGCTGTATCTGCTTGGCGCAAATTTGCTTACAATACCGTTTACGTGGTGGGTATTGTCGGATATGGTTTCAAATATGGCTTTCCTTTGGGGTTTTAAGTTTATTTTTGAACTCTTCTTTGTCTACCTGCTTGCTAAAAAGAAAATATCTTTTAAGGATGCCGCGGGCCTTGTTATGATGGCAAATATAACGGGCTTTGTATTTGGGCAGATGATAACCTTTATGGTAGCTTCAATGTAAAAACAATCTTTATAAAAATAAAAAAATCCCCGTCCAAAAAAACGGGGATTTTTTTATTTGTTTTTATTAAACTTAAAAACTATTTTTTGCACCACACGGTGCGGACGGAAGCAATTTCTTTACCGTCGGCGGGGCGGGTTAAGATATGCCAATAAACGCCGTCTTCCGCGGGATAGACAGAGGCGGTAATTTCGTCCGCCTGTTTAACTTCCGCACGGTAATTAATTATAAGGTCTTCCAGCTGCAAGCCTTCGCGCAGGTCTGCGGGCATAGCGTCTATGGCCCACGCGCTGAAGTGAGCATTATTAACGTGCGCGTTGGAGTCTATGTCCTCCAGTCTGGCAATTACTTTTATGGAATTTAAAGGGGTAACTCCGTCAAACTTAGGCGTTCTTATGTCGCTTGCTTCCATAACGGGCGCTGGGTTTTGCGGGTTAAGGTCAAGCAAAGACTGCGGGTTGCGGACAATTCTGCGCTTTGCAAGGTCTAAAATAACCCACCAGCTTATGCCTTTTGCAATTTCTTCGCCCTGCTGGTTGTACATAATAAAATCTCTTCTGCTTTGCAGCTTGTCGGACATGCAATGCCAAGTCTTTATGCTTATATTTTGTACACCCTTAACTTCTTTTAAAAGTTTAATTTCAAATTTGGTTATAACCCAGGCAATACCTTTGGGGGACATTTCCTCCCACCCGAAGGATAGATTGTGTGCGTCTTCCCCTGCTGATTCCTGAAAGTAATTAAGTAAAGTCCAAAGCGGAATAAGACCGTTTTGGTCCATTTCGTGGTATCTTGCTTTAAAAGTTATATCTAACATAAAAACCCTCTTCTTTTTATTTAATTCTACAAAATTAACACGGGGAAATTCCCCGCCCCGCCCCAGCTTGATATGTTTTGCCGTATCTTTAAATGGAGCAAACCTTTTTTGCAAGGATTTTGCGGCAAGACGCGGAGCGGGGAGGGAAGGATACCGCGAGGTGCGGCGGCGCACTCCCGTTCCCCCATATCTCACCGACCGAAGCGACAAAGTATTGCCGCAAAAGCCGCCGCAAAAAAAGTCCTGGGTTTCTAAGCTAACCCAGGACTTGGTGTTGTGTTGTGTTTGCAGTCAGTACATTATTTATTGTACGGGACTAAAGCTTCGCTGTATATCGCTTTCACTATTTCTTTGGTGGCATTGTTGGGCGCGACGCTCAACAAAAGGCCCAAAGAGGGTGTGGTAAAAGCAAGGTTTACAAGCTTATCAACGTCTTGGGCGGTAAAGCCTTCGTCTTTAAGCTTCTTATTTGCGCCGACGGAAAAGAGCCACTTTTCAACAGCTTTGGCTGCTTTTTCCGCCTCGTCTTTATGGCCTTTAAGCGCGGGCGCTATTGGCGCTAAAACGGCGGCAAGCGTGTTGGGCCTATCAGCATAAATATACTTTACAACGCCCGGCAGCAAGACAGCCAAACCTAAGCCGTGGGTAAGGTCGGGCTTAACGGCGCTGAGCGGATGCTCTAAGGCGTGAGTATAGTGCAAAAGACCATTATCAAAGCTGATACCCGCTATCAACGCGGCATACGCCAAAAAGTATCTGGCCTCTAAGTCTTTAGGGTCTTTTAAAGCAACGGGCAAGTATTTTGCTACAAGGCTGACGACGGAGAGCGCAAGGTCTATCGCAAAGGGCGAGGCCGCTTTTGTGGTAGAAGCTTCCACAACGTGGTTTACCGCGTCTATGGAAACATATCTGGTCTGCTCTTCGCTAAGGCCCGTCATAAGGGCAGGGTCGTCAATGGAATATAAAGGATAGAGGCAGTCGTAAGCTATAGCGGGTTTAAAATCCTTTTCCAAAATACTTACAACGGCAAAGCGGTTAGCTTCGGAACCTGTTCCGTGCGTAAGGTTAATGGCAATAATCGGCGCGGCTTCCGTAGGAGTAAAAGCAAATTCGTAAAGTTCGGCCGCGGTTCTGTTGGGGTACTTCATTATAACGGCAACGCTTTTGCCTGCGTCTATGGCAGAGCCTCCGCCGATAGCCAAAACAGCCTTTGCGCCAAAGTCTGCGGCAAGTTTAGCGGCAGCGTCCACCTGATGAGTGGTCGGATTGGGCATTACGCCGTCGTAATGGACATAAGTTATATTATTGGCGGCAAGCGCTTTTTGCACATGGTCCCACGCGCCTGTTTTTTTGTATGCGCCTTTGCCCGTAACAATTACAAGCTTATCAAGGCCCCTTGCTTTCAAATCTTTTGCGATATCATTTATCTTTGTTATCGCCCCCACGCCAAAATATACGGTTGAGCGGCAGCGGATTTCTTTTACTTCGTTTATGTTAATATCTTTTTCCCACATACACCCTCCTATAAGGCAAGATAGATACTTTATATATCTATTGTTAGATATATTATATATCTATTTAATGCGTTCGCGCAAGTTTTTAATTTTTACCGTCTTAAAACTAGGGTTGACATAATGGCATAAAAAACCCGCTCCCCTTGTTTTTTTGGGGAAGCGGGTTGTGCGAAATCGGCATTATTACATAAACTTGCAGCTGGTCCTGTCGGCGCTTTCGGTTTGCGGGTTATCGCCGCACAAACTTTGGCAAACTTTATTAAAAAATTCAAACCTTGCTCCGCGGTATGCCTGACAGGAAAATACCCTGTCGGAATAACTGTACTGCAAATTATAATTGGCGCCGCTCGGGCCTCTGTTTGCCCAGGTTGCATTGCCGTAATAAAGGTAGTACCTCCACTGCGCGGAAGGCGAAACCCAAGCATCGCCGCCTATTGCGGCATAAGGCTCCCTCCTTCCCGTAGGCATTGTTATGGAAAGATTATCCCAATCGTCCACGGGCGGATACGCGCCGTGTTCCAGCCTGTAAACCTCCACGGCTTTGGAAATACTTTTAATATTAGTAATGGCATCGGCGGCGCGGCTTTTTTCCACCGCGATATTAAAAATAGGCACAGCTATTACTGTTAATATAGCTATTATAAGGACGACAACCAAAAGCTCTATTAAAGTAAAACCCTTGTTAAGCATCATTCAACCCTGTGTATTTCTTAAATTCCGAAACCGCGTCATAACTGTTTCCGTAAGAAGTAAGCAAGGTGTAAACTTCGGAAGAATCTTTAAATTTTACTACAAGTATTTTACTGTTATTATTTTGCGGCGCGCCGTTGTCTTCTTTGCTTTGCAGGCTTTCTTCTTTCACAAAGCCGCCAAGCAAACCCGCCGCCTTAAGCATGATAGTTACCGTAATAGGCATTGAAAGCCCTTTAAGCTGGCATATCTGCTGCATATATAAAGCATAAGCTTTCCAATATTTTGGCGCGGTTTCAACGCGGATATCAAGTAAATCTGCAAGCGGGCGAGCATCTTCGTATTTTTTTAGCAAGTTATAGGGATATATTTTAAGAATGCCTTGGGCTAAGTGCGCTTCCAATATATTCTTTTCCCTTAAGCCGCTCTTAATGCCCGACCATAAAATCATTGCGGCAAAAGCCGTAAAGAAAATCCCAAAACCCAATAATATTTTTTGACTGTATTTTACGCTGAAATCTTTTTGAGTATTTAGCATACCCTCTATTTGGCGCACCATCTTTTGCTTGCTGCCATAGCCTGAACTTGAGTAATTTGCAAAAGGTACCCCCGTGGCGTTAGCCGCATTTAAAACAATGCTGTATGTGTCGCCGTCGCTGTCTTCATGCGTTTTAACTTCCGCGCCCAAAAAATCCTTTAATATAATCCTATTCGTCTTAAAAGGCAATAGGCCTTGGCGCGTAAGCTCACAATTAACAGCAGTGCCTATACGGTGGCACTCTAAGACAGGGCTGAAATAGCCGAAAAAACTTAAAAATCCGCCAAGCCCCAAAAACAAAGCGCCAAAGATAAGCGGCGTGATAGAGCTTGCGGAATCTTTAAGAATGAGAACTTCATTCTTTTTGTTTTTAAATTTTAATCCCATTGTTCCCCTTATGAAACGGCCTATGGAAAGCTTTATAAGCATCTCCCTTAAAAATAAATCTACTTTTTATTGCGCCTGTAGGGCAATAGGAAACACAGCGCATACAATACTGGCATTTTACGCCAAACTCGGGCAAGCCGTTTTTATAAGTTATATTGCCAACGGGGCATAAAGCCGCGCAACGCCCGCATTTTGTGCATTTCTCCGCTTTTACTTTATTATTGAAAAGACGCTGCATCCACCCCACCTTCCAAGTTGCTGTTGCCGCGCGGTAAAACATATAAGAGCATAAAGATAATAATCCTCCGTTCTTCCACGCGGCGTCGCCCATAGCAAAGGCGGAGGCAAAATCTCTTATCTCCCTAAGGCCTTTTGCGCGAATAATTTTATTTTTTTCCTCATCTTCAATAACAAAGATATTTGACGGCATTATAGCCGTGGCAGAGGCAACAGGATTGAAGCCTTTCGCACTTAAAATCTTTTTAAGTTTACCTTCCATTCCCCATGCGCTGCCGCCCATAGTGGCAAACATAAAAACTTTAGTTCCGTTAACTTTAGGCAGAGCGCGTATAAAATCAAACACAAAAGGATAAGAAAAGCACATAGCAACGGGAAAGGCCAAACCCAAAATATTATTTTTAT
>JAEXBW010000074.1 GCA_023393825.1 Elusimicrobiota bacterium
GCGGAGAGGGAGGGATTTGAACCCTCGAAACCTTGCGGTTTACAGGTTTTCGAGACCTGCTGTTTCAACCACTCACACACCTCTCCATCTCTATTTATTATATAAAAAATCAGCCGCCGCCGCCGACCTTATTTGGTTAATAATTTATAAACTTTTATTAAATGTATAGGGGAATATTCTTTGCCCTGCCGCGCGCCTAACCCAAAAATGATGTTTATTTTAAGCGGATAATAAAGGTATAATGTAAAAAAGGCAGGTGTTTATTATGAAACTCAGCAGCTTATCAGCTTTAATTGGCGATTCTCCTACACTTAAACTTAACGCAAAAACCGCAGCCCTTAAAAAAGAGGGTTTCCCTATCGTTCACTTGGGCGGCGGCGAGCCTGAATATCCCGCACCGCAAAGCGCGGTTGACGCTTTAATTAAAAAAGCGCAAAGCAGGAAAATAAAATACTCACCCACCACTGGCAGCCTTGACCTTAGAAAGGCGGTCTGCGCCTATACCAAAGCCAATTACGGCTTTGCTCCCGAGCCTAAGCAAGTCATTATCAGCGCGGGCGCAAAGCAGGCCATTTACAATTTTTTATTGTGCGTTGTTAACCCCGGTGATGAGGTTATCTTCCCCGTGCCTTACTGGGTAAGCTACCCCGATATGATAACGCTTGTCGGCGGCGTACCCGTGCAGGTCCGCCCGAAAGACGGCATACAAATTACCTTTGAGCAAATAAAGCAGGCCATAACGCCCAAAACAAAAGCAATAATGCTTAACAGCCCCAACAATCCTTCAGGCACCGTATTTGGCGATGAATTTATTAAAAACCTTGTTGAACTTTGCGAGCAAAAAAATATTTGGCTTATGACGGACGATATTTACCACCAGCTGGTATTTGACGGCGTTAATCCCGCCAGTCCGTTTACCTATGCTAAAGACAGCTCTAATATAGTTGCAATTAACGGCGTATCTAAGGTATACGGCCTTACGGGGCTTAGGATAGGCTGGGCGGTTTCTTCCAATACGGAACTTATTGCGGCTATGGGCAGAATGCAGGCGCAAACGACCTCTTGCAACAGTGATGTTTCCGAGGCGGCCGCGCTTGCCGCGCTTACAGGCCCGCAGGATTGTGTGGACGAACTGCGCAAAATTTTACAGAATAATAGAGATGTGCTTATTGCCGAACTGTCCAAAATACCCGATGTCAAAATAAATATACCTAAAGGTACATTTTACTGTTTTGCGGATTTCAGCAAATATAATAAAGATTCTTTGGCTTTGTCGGCTTTCCTTTTGGATAAAGTTTTTGTGGCCGTCGTCCCCGGGGTATCATTCGGGTTGGACGGGTACTTAAGAATAAGCTACTGCGCCTCAAAAGAAAACATAATAGAGGGCGTAAGCAGAATACGGTGGGCTTTGGATAAAGCTTCATCTGCCGAACTTAAAATCGGCGAGAGAGTAATAACAAAGGATTGGTAACTATGACCACAATCAACCCTTCCGCTCGCAAAAGCGGCTGCAGTTTGGAACAAGCAGGCATAAAAACAAATAAAACCGTGTATTGGAATCTTAATTCCGAACAGCTTTACGAAGAAGCTCTTAAACACGGGGAAGGTACAATAACCTTCGGCGGCGCGCTTACCGTTGATACGGGTAAGTATACGGGCCGCTCCCCCAATGACAGATTTTTTGTGGAAACAGACGACGTAAAAAATAATCTTTGGTGGCATAAAGGCAATAAAGGCATAAGCGAAGCGCATTTTGAAAATCTCTTATCCAAAGCCTTAAAATATATGGAAGATAAAGACCTTTATGTCCGCGACGCTTATGTAGGCTCGGCGCAAGCCTCCCGCATGGCAATACGCGTTATAAACGAATACGCTTGGCATAATATGTTTGCCGCCAATATGTTTATACAGCCTTCCGCGCAGGAATTGCAAACAATGCAGCCGCAGTTTACGGTTGTATTTCTGCCAGGTTTAAAGGCGGACCCTGCCACAGACGGCACGGCCAGCGAAGTTGCAATACTTATTAACTTTAAAAAGAAAATAGTTCTTATCGCAGGCACAGCCTATGCGGGCGAAAGCAAAAAAGCCGTATTTACGGTTATGAATTATATGCTGCCGCTTAAAGGCATTATGACTATGCACTGCTCCGCCAACGTCGGCACGGAAAATGACAGCGCATTATTCTTTGGTCTTTCAGGCACGGGTAAAACCACCCTTTCCGCAGATGACCACCGCGGCCTTATCGGCGACGATGAACACGGCTGGGATAATGATGGCGTATTTAATTTTGAAGGCGGCTGCTACGCAAAGGTTATAAATCTTTCCGCGCAGGCCGAACCTAAAATATATTCCACAACCAGACGTTTCGGTACTATTTTGGAAAACGTGGTCTTTGACCCCGTTACCAGACAATTAGATTTAGACAGCGACGTTATAACAGAAAACACCCGCGCTTCCTACCCCATCAATTTTATAGATAACTCGGTAGATTCCAAGCGCGGCCCGCACCCCAAAAACATCATATTTCTTACCTATGACGCTTTTGGCGTGCTTCCGCCTATTTCAAAGCTCTCAAAAGAGCAGGCTATGTACCACTTTATCAGCGGATACACGGCCAAAGTAGCCGGTACGGAAAAGGGCGTAAAAGAGCCGCAGACAACGTTTAGCACTTGTTTCGGCGGGCCTTTTATGGCATTACATCCCTCCAAGTACGCGGCCTTGCTTAAGGAGAAGATTGAAAAACATAATGCCGACTGCTGGCTTGTAAACACAGGCCTTGTCGGCGGTCCTTACGGCACCGGTAGCAGGATAAGCATAAAGCATACCCGCGCCTTGCTAAATGCCGCGTTGCATGGCAAATTAGCAAAAGTAAAATTTGTAAAAGATGACGTATTCGGTTTTGAAATTCCCACAGAATGTGAAGGCGTTCCCGCAGACATTTTGCAGCCCGCCAACACATGGAAAAACAAAGAAGAATACTACGCGAAATACAAAGAACTTGCAGCAGCTTTCGTTAAAAACTTTGAGAAGTTTCAGGACGGATGCTCGCAGGACGTACTAGATGCGGCCCCAAAAGCGGCTGAACTTGTAAAATAACTAAATAAAAAATAATCAGGAGATAATTAATATGGCAAAAGCAAATGCAAAATTTATGGCACCTTTAACACCCAGCGCAGAACTTGCGAAAGTAACCGGCGCGGCCCCATTGGCCAGAACCGAAGTTGTAAAAAAACTCTGGGACTACATTAAAAAGAACGGTCTTCAGGACAAGGCCAACAAACGCATGATCAATGCCGATGCAACTTTAAAGCCGATTTTCGGCGGCAAAGCCCAAATCAGCATGTTTGAACTTGCAGGCCTCGTCGGCAAGCACCTTAAATAACTTGTCATAAATTTAACCCCGCGTTTCCTTACGGAGGCGCGGGGTTTTTGTTTGGTGCAGTATAAAATGTTATATTATATTTCTAACTAGCCGTTGCCGTATAAGAGGGGAAAAGATGCTTAATAAAGGCTTTACTTTAGTAGAAATTCTTGTGGCCATTCTGATTATAGCCGTGCTTGCAGCTATAGCCTTGCCCAGATACCATATCGCTGTGGGTAAGTCAAAGGCGGTTGAGTTATTGGCTAATGTAAGAAGCGCCCGCGAAGCCATATTATTGCATAAACTTGCTACGGGTGTATATCCGTCCTCCTGGGAGCAACTGGATATTTCTTTACCGTTTGCCTCGTCAACCGATGATGGCGGCGCTAATACTAATGCTGGCGGCAGCATAACAACATATAACGGTAATACATATTGGATTGATGTTGACGGCTATGTCGCAGGTTCAAATAAAGATATTAATATAACAGCTTTTTTTACTCCGGCTCAAAGCGGTACTTTTAAGGGAAATATGGTTTGTCGCGCACCAGTGACAAATGAAACAAGCAATCAGATATGTCTGGCTTTGGGTGGGACGTTAAATGGTGTGCAAAGCGGCACTTATAATGTCTATGCCGTCAATTAATATTATTTTGCGTACTGCGCGATAAAACTTCTAAATTCCACGGTGTTGTTTATATTGTTAAACAGCCAGCCTTTTTGGCTGTCGTTATAAAGCGAATCAATCTCTTTAAAATTATGTTTTAGGCCGCTGTCCAAATATTTATACATATTCTTTTTGTCTTTCTTTACCGTCCAGTAATAGCCCGCCATATTTATGTGCGTGGTGGGCAAGGCGGGGGAAAGCTTTATGGAAGTTTCAAAATCCTGCTTGGCCTTTTTATATTCCTTCATTTTAAGATAGGCGTATCCGCGGTTATTATAGGGTATTGCCCATTTGGGGTTGATTGCTATTGCATAGGAATAATCGTCCGCTGCGGCGCGCCAGTCGTTCATAAGCTCATATATAAGGCCACGCCTGTTGTAAAAGCTGTAATCGGGATTTAAGGCTATAAGGGAGGTATAATCCGCGGCGGACTGGGCGTATTCTTCCGTTTCCTTATAGGCGGAAGCGCGCAGGCGGTAGGCCGCGTCAAAGGAAGCATCTCTGTTTATAACCTTGCTGAAGTAAGATATGGATTCGTCGTACATCTCCGCATTAAAGTAAATTCTGCCGATATAAAAAAGCGCTTGGGTATTGTCGGGGTCTTTTTCAAGAATATCATCAAAACCTTTTCTTGCCGCGGCGTAGTTATAAGTAAAAAAGTTAATTTGCGCCTCATACAAACTTAAATCTTTTTGCTCTGCGGGAAAGGTTTTAAGTTTTGCCAAATCCTTTTGCGCCTGAGTATATTTTTCCAGCTCAAGGTAGCAAACCATACGGCGGTAGTAAAAATCCTCGTAATTATTTTTAAGTTTTATTGCTTTGGAAAGGTCTTCCGCCGCCGTCTGAAAGTTCTTTTGCTCCATATAAACCAACGCGCGGGCGTAAAATTTAAAAGGGTCTTTTGAGTCAATTTCTATTGCTTTTGTATAGTCGTCAACGGCTCTTTTAAGTTTGCCCTGTTCTTTATAAGCGTCTGCGCGTTTGTGGTAGGCGGGGGCAAAATCCGGTGCGGCTTCTATTATTTGTGTTAAAAGCTTTATTTGCTCGGGCGCGTCTTTTGCTTTTACGGCTTTATCAAACAACTGCCTTGCGCTTTGGGCATTAAGCGACAAAGCGCAGACAGCAATTAAAATAAAGCCGATAAATTTCTTCATTTTATCAACGTAAAGGCGATTACCTGCGAGAGTATTGCAATTAAACCTATAAGATAGCCTACCGCAACCGCTACTCTGGAAAATAAAGCCAAGTTTAATATTACGGCAAGAACAAGCGTTACTCTGGCGGAAAGTACTGCAAAAAATTCCGCGCGGTTTTTAACACTGCTGATGCTCTTTAAAAAAGCCTTTCTTGCTACAAATAATACGCCTGCCAAAGCGGCTACGGCAAAAAAGCCTGCCGCTGTCGGGGCTGCGTACTTGCGGACATTGTAAGAAAGTTCCGCAAATGTTTGCTTTACCACGCTTGCAATATCGTTTTGGGAAAGTGTTTCCGATATATTATCCAACTTGCTTTCTATAGAGCTTTTTACGCGGTTAACAGCTTCTTTTATTACTGAGCCGAAACTTTCGGAAAATATTTTAACGCTGTAAAGCATTGCCATTGTAATACCGAAAAGGAGGCCGAACAAACCGTATACGCCAAAGATAAACAGGCACAAAAGCGCTGTGTACCAAAAAGTCATAGGGTGTGCTTCCACCGCGGCGTTGAATATAAAATAAGCGCCCGCGCTAAATACCAATGTGGAAAGTATTATCCACGGTATTATTACGCTAAGGCTTTTGCCTATAAGTCCGCTTATGCTTGATACCATCTTCTGTGTGGGAGAGGTTTTGCGCATAGGACGGCCTGAGGGCCTGCTTTGCATACCACCGTTGCGGTTGTTTTGCTGCGGGCGCCTTCTGAAAAAATGTTTCCTTCTGGGCTGCTGCGCGTTCTGCCTGTTCTGTTCCTGTAAGTTGTTTGCGGTCGCGCGCGCCTTTGGCTGCCTTGCCTGCTGCGGTTGGGCAACTTTAGGGGCATTATTGTTGGGAGTATTTTCCATATAAATCCTTTAGTTTTCGTTATGGCTGCAGCCGCAGCAGCAACCGCCGCCGCAAACATGCCCGCCAGATTTTTTTGCGGAGGGGATATTGTCGGATACTTTTACAACCTTGCCTGTCTTTTTATCCACAATGTATGTTCCGCTGTTATTATTATTTTTCATACTATATATTCTACAAAATAAAAAAGCGGCAGGCCTTATGTAAGGCTGCCGCTTTAAAGTTTACGGCGGGGCTATTTTACAAGGCCCTGCGCTTTAAGTTCATTAATATGATTAAGAAAGTATTTATCCGTAGAAACCTGCTCCAGCGTTTTAAGTAAATTTTTTACGGCTTGCGGTTTGTTTGTCGCTTTAGAAATATCCGCCGCAGCTTTATATCCGTCCATACTGCCCAAATAAGCCGCCACAGGCATAAATGCTATGCCCACATCCTCGGCCTGATGATTAATCTGGCTTTCGGTTTTTGTTGAAGTTTGCTCAAAAAGGCTTCTTGCTCTCTCTGCCTTTGTTTTTATATCTTCTGCGGGACCGGAGTGATAAGCTTCGTTTATTATACCGTCCCATTCTCCATTTGTATTAAGTCTTTCAATGTGTATATGTGGGTCCACGGGGTTTATCTCGTGCGGGCCGAAGCGCACCCTTGCCGTGCCATCGGCATTGTAGATAAAGTAATTAAAGCTTTGTTTATCTATCGTAAATAAGCCGGGGTTTTGCGCGCTAAGGCCAAGCTGGTCCGCAATCCAAGCTGGAATGTGCTTAAAGTAGTTTTCTCCCGCGCTTGGTATATTGCGCTTTTCAATCCATTTGGCAATTTCAAGGCCGATATCGCCTTTGTCAATTTCTACCGATATAACTATATTTTGCGGTTTTAAAGTATTTATTTCTTCCCATTGATATTTACTGCCGACCAGAACAGGTTTTACCGTGCCTTTGACGTAACCGTTTTGCTCCATAGAAGATATTGCATTGCCTACGCTTAATATGCGCGATATTATCAAATCCTTTTCCGAACGCGTCATAGGCAAAGTTTTTTTAATTGTTATATCTTTTAAAGATTTTGTTTTAAAGAAACTTTTTATCATTGTCGGCAGAATATCACCCTGAGCAATAACAGCATCGGGGGAAAAGCTTTCTTTCGGCAAAGGTTTTTCATTATTTAAGGTAAAGAAGGCATAGGGATTCTTTTCTTTGGCAGCCATAAGCGCGTCAAAGAAATTATTAAAAGTTCTATTGTTTTTAGCCTTTGAGGCAAGTAACTTATCCATACCTTTTTTATTTTTGTTTTTAATTATGTTCGCTGCGTCTTTTTCCGCATCCGCTGTTGTAATAAGCGAAAGCATTTTGTCAAAAAGGCTCTTTGATATTGTGGAGGCTACCAACATAATTCTGTCTATATTATCGTAGGAGGACAGCGTCTGAAGTTGCTGGTCCGAATATGTTTCGCCAAAAGTTTCTTTTAATGCCGCAATTGTTGCGGCGGAAATTGTTTTTCCGCTGTTTACCGCATTCTCAATGCTTTCTAATGCATTGTTGGTCAAAGCCTGATAGCCCATATTGGCTTTTTGCAAGGGAATGCCTTCCGTATATTCATTTTTGTAATGTATGGTTTCTTCCCTTAAATAAACCACAGGCTTTACAGGCGTTGAGTTAGCGGGGAAGGTAAGCGTGCTAAGCCACAAGGAGGAGCTGATGATATATTTAGGCATAACACGTAATGCCAAGTTCGCATAGCTGAGATGGTTAATACTTATAGATTTTTTGAAAGGTGCCGCAGGAGCGTTAGCCGATATAGGTGTTTGGCCTTTTACCGTCTTAAATGCGTTTTTGTACAATTTAACATCGTCAGCCAGTATTTTTACCGTTTCGCTTAGCGGAGCGGTTTTAAATCCGCGTATAAGTTTGCCTGCCCCCGCCGCGGCCCTGTCGTAGGAGGAAATGGTTTCTATAATAGGCATTATCTTGCCCGATGACGCCGCGTTAAGCATTACGGGGTTGGCGAGGGAAAGGTTTACCGCCATCGTCATTGCGCCTGTTCTTGTGCGTAAAGAACGCATAAATTGCCCCGCTATATTTTTGTAGTAAGAAACACTTGCGCTAAAGGCCGCCTTTCTTACTTTCTCGGGCGCAATTATTTTATTTTCCAAAGATTTGGCAATATTTATTTTTAATGGAGCAAAGGCATTGCCTGTCGTTGATGCGGCTGGTTGCGCGCCAATGGTTTTAACGGGGGAAGAAACATTGCCGTATGATGCAATGCCGCCACCGCCGCCTTCGCCAACTTGTGCGGTTAAATTATTAAAAAAAGTTTTTTGGTCAAAAATTTGTTTGCTTTCCTGCAGGGTTCCTTCCATCTTCGCCGCGGCGGATTTATTAGGCTCCAATTTTAAGGTCAACTTGCCTTTGTCGGAGTAAGAGGCAACAGCCTCTGCCGATGCGCCATTACCGTCGGTAAGTTTTATCTTAATATTTTTAGGCGCGGGCTGCTTAGCTGCTTTTACTTTGGCTGCCGCGGTTTTTACATCGGCCGCATTAGCTTGCTTCAAAGGATTGCCGTACGCGTCTTTCTTTATGCCTTTCTGCTTAAGTAATCTTTCTGCTCTGGCTACTTCCGCCGCTTCAGCCTGTTTGGCTTGGCGTGCCATCTTTACATTAGCGGGTTTTATGCCGCTCGCTTTTATGTTAACGCGTACTATCTTAAGTAAATTGCCTTTGCCCGCTGCGTTGATTGCTCTTATTCTGCTTACGTTCCTTGCAAAATTGGCCGCGCTTCTTACCATATTGGGGATGCTAGCTACCAACATACCCATAAACACTGCAGTTATGGCCATATCTGCCCAGAACCCAGCCTGTATTATCTTTTGGTTGTTTTCGTTGCGCTTTATCTTCGCCGCGTCTTTGTTTCTTGAAAGTGTTCCGCTGTATTTTGTGGCTATATTGTTTACTCTGCGCTGTGTAGCTTCGTTCAAGTCCCACCAGTCTAAGTTGTTTATCTTCTGCGCCGCATACTGCGCATTAGCGTCTTTTATTACGCCCGTGGAAAGTACGCCAGCTACCAACGGCGTATGAACTTCGTCCATCGCATTGCCGCTGCGCTTTACATTGCTTGCGTATATGCTTAATATCTTGGCAGCTATTTGATTGCCCTGCTTTGTTCCCGTCGTAGATACTAATATACCTAAATCTTCAAGTACGTTCCTGTACGGTA
>JAEXBW010000078.1 GCA_023393825.1 Elusimicrobiota bacterium
GATGCTACATAGAGCAAATTGTTTTTGCAAGTATTTTTCAGTTCCCAAAATTGCGTGATTTGATTAGATTTGAGGTTAGTTTACGTTTTATTTGCCGCAAGGTATATCCAGAGCGGCTGGAAGCCCGTGTATCTGACCGAGCAGGCGACAAAGTATTGCCGCAAAAGACGCCGCAAACTAATGCTGGCGGGGGTCAAGAATATCTCGGAAAGCATCCCCCAACATATTCCACGCCAAAACAAACAACAACAAAGCCGTCCCCGGCACAACAATAGTGTGCCAGTAAGCAAAAGGATTGCCGTGCGTGCCAAGTATCCAGTTGCGAGAAAGCGCAACAAGCTGGCCCCAATCGGCTGTGCCAAGCTGGGAGCCAAGCCCCAAGAAGCTTAAAGAGGACGCCGTTAAAACTATATACCCTATATCCAAACTGGCAACAATGATAACGGGATAAATGGCATTTGGCAAAATATGACGCAAAAATATGCGGCGGCGGCTTGCGCCCAAAGCGCGGGCCGCGGTAACAAAATCCCTTTCTTTAACGCTTAAAACATCGCCGCGTATAAGGCGCGCGTAAGAGGGCCACGCGACGGCTGTCAAAGCTATCATCATATTTTTTAAATCAGGCCCCAACATAGCGGCAATAACCATAGCAAGCACCATAGAGGGAACGGCAAAAACAATATCCGTGCAGCGCATTAAAACCTCGTCAATCCACCCGCCCAAAAAGCCCGCCGCGCCGCCAACAATAATGCCGATAATAAGCGCAAAAAACACAACGGTTATCCCAACCTTAAACGCCATTCTTGTACCCCAAACTATGCCGTAATAAAGGTCGTACTGGTTTTCCGTTGTGCCAAGGATATTGACGGAGTTTGGCGTCTGCGGGTCCACCGCGTAGCCAGACTGCGGCATCTTATAAGCGTCGCTGCCGTGTACGGGCGCGAGTATCGGCGCAAACAAAGCGGTAATCACAAAAAACAGCAATATAAAAAGCCCCGCAAGCGAGTTTTTATTTTTAAATATCTTTTTTAGCAGTTTTTTATCGTGCATCATTTTAATCTTATCCTCGGGTCAAGCACGCTGTAAAGTATATCGGCGGTTAAATTGCCTATAACAAATAATCCCGCCACCATAAGGGAAAAGCCCATAACGCCCGCAATATCCAACTGCTGCGCGCATTGCACGCCCCAGCGGCCGATACCGGGGTAATCAAAAACGGTTTCCACAATAACCGTACCGCCGAGCAGACGGATAAATTGTATGCCCGCAAGAGTAACTATCGGTATTAAAGCATTGCGGCCCGCGTGTTTATATATAACGGCAAAATCGGTTAAGCCTCTGGCGTACGCGCTACGCACATAATCTTTACCAAGCTCCTCCAACATAGACGAGCGCATTACCCTTACCATAAGCGCAAAAGAACCCAAACATAAAGTAAACGCGGGTAGGAAAAGGTGGCGAAGAACATCAAAAAATACAAAAAATTTAAAGTTAAGCAAACTGTCTATCAGCAACAATCCTGTGTAATTTTTGAAAGCGGGATTGTGTATTATCATATCGCTTGTAAACCCATATGCCCCGGGCGGGAACCACCCCAGTTTACCGTAAAAAACCATCAGCAGTAAAAGGCCCAACACAAATATCGGCAGGGAAAACCCCGTCAAAGAAAACAATCTTAAAAGATTATCCAAAAATTTATCTTTATATACGGCCGACACAATGCCGAACCATACGCCAAAGAATACCACAAGTATTATAGATACCACCGCCAGCTGCACGGTGGCGGGCAGATAGGCTTTTATGGCGGAGGTTACGGGCATATTTGCGGTTTCGCTATACCCAAAATCGCCCTTTACCATGCGCCCCAGCCAACGCCCGTACTGCACCAGCATAGGGTCGTTAAGGCCGTGCTTTTGTATAACTTCTTCAAGCGAGGCCATTTGGCGCGGGTCTTGGATATAAAGCGAGGCGCGCATTTCCGGCGAGAGGCGGTGCGTAAGAAAAAATAGCAAAAACGTTACCCCCAACATAACAAGGGGCATCATCAAAAGCCTGCGGGAAATGAATGAAAACATTAAACTATATCCTTTTTATTTTGGGCGGAACTTTTTGACGGCTCCGCCCGTTTTATACTATTTTTTATAACCTAAAACCACATCAGCAACAATATCGGCGGTTTGATTGAAAATTTTTAAATCCAACCATTCCTTTGTTGTGTGGACCGACCTATACCCTATACCGATAATAGGCGTAAACAAACCCTTGCCAAATAAAATATTAGCGTCGTACCCGCCTCCGCTGGAATAAGGCTTCATAATAACACCGTGCTTTTTTGCCGCGGCGGTAATGTGCTTGATAAGCGGAGAATTGACGGGAATATTAAGCAGAGGATATTTTGCGGAAGATTTAAAAGTGATTACGGGCTTTACGGTTTTGCCGTCCACTTTTTTGGTAAATTTCTTTTCCGCCTTTTTAAAGCAAGCTTCCATGTGGGCAACCTGTTTTTTAAGTGCGCCGGCTTTTCTGCTTCTGGCTTCGCCTTTAAGGTTAAGTTGTGGCATAACCACGTTTGTGGAATCGCCGCCGCTTATCACGCCTATGTTAGCTACGGTAAGCGGGTCTATGCGGCCTAACTTCATTATGGATATTGCATAGGCGGCAACTTCTAAGGCGGAGATGCCTTTTTCAGGCTCTACGCCCGCGTGCGCGGCAATGCCTTTAATTTCCACTTCAATCACGGCGGCTTCGGGCGCGTTTACGATAATTTTATCGTTATTATCATCGTCCAAGATAAGCCCTTCGCGGCCTTTTACTTTGCTTACGTCAAAATTCTTTGCGCCGTACATACCGTTTTCTTCGCAAAGAGTAAAGACGGCTTCTATCGGAGGATACTTTTCCCCGCTTTCTTTAAGCGCGCGCATAACTTCCAATATTATGGCAATGCCCGCCCTGTCGTCCGCACCTAAAATTGTTGTACCGTCGGAGGTAACTTTATCACCTTTAACAATAGCTTTAATATTTTTGCACGGCGTTACGGTATCAAGGTGAGAACATAAAATAAAAGGAGCGGATTTTATTGTCCCCGGCAAAAGACCGATAACATTGCCCTTTGCGGTTGTTTTAAATTTAGACCCTGCATTATCGTGGGTTACGCGGCAGCCAAGCGCCTTAAGTTCGGCCTCTGCGGCAAGTTGCATATTAAGTTCATTAAAAGATGTGGATTCAATCTTTGTAAGTTTTATAAATGTGTCCAACATTCTTTTATAGTTTATTTTTACGGTCATAGTATCTCCTTTCTTCCGTTTAATATATCTGCGCGAGCCAAGGGCAGAACGCCGCTTAAAAGCAGTTTTGTTTCGCTGCTTTTGGGGTTTTTAAACAAGTCCGCTGCGGGGCCTTGTTCCACTACAACGCCGTTATAAAGCACGGCTGCGCTGTCGCACAAAAAGTTACAAAGTGCCAAATCGTGAGAGATAAAAATTAAGCTTAAATTATATTCTTTTTTTACGTCTATAAGAAGGTTTAATATCTGCGCTTGTATGGAAACATCAAGGGCGGATACAGGTTCGTCGGCTATCAGCAATTTAGGGTCTAATGCTAAGGCGCGCGCTATGCCGATGCGCTGGCGCTGCCCGCCCGAAAATTCGTGCGGATACCTGTCTAAAAATTTTGAAGCAAGGCCGACTAAAGAAAGCAGTTTTTTAAGTTTAGCTTCGGTATATTTTACGTCGTGTATTAAAAAAGGTTCTTCCAAAATTTGACGCACGCTCATACGCGGGTTTAGGGAGGAATACGGGTCTTGAAACACAACCTGCACTTTACCGCGAAGCCGCCTTAACTCCAGCCTGTGCAGGGTGGAAATATCCTGCCCGTCAATAATAACGCGGCCCGAGCTCATTGTTTCCAACCCCAAAATTATTTTTGCCAATGTCGTTTTGCCGCAGCCAGAGGGGCCGAGCAAACCAAAGCTTTCCCCCTCTTTGACGGTAAGGGAAACGCCTTTTAAAACCTCCGCGCTTTGACTGCCGCCGAAAAGCGAGGTATTATTATAAACTTTTCTAAGGTTTTCTATCTTTAAAATATCAGTCATCATCGTCCTCCGCATACATCCAGCAGCGAACCTGATGATTATCCCCCGCCATAAAAACGGGCGGGCATTCGTTTTTGCACTTTGGCATTTTAAACGGGCAGCGCGGCTCAAAACTGCAACCTTTAAACACTTCCCCCGGTAAGGGCGGCGCACCCGGTATGGCGTTTAGTTTTGTCTGGCGGCTTTGCAAAGTTACGACGGAACCCAAAAGACCTTTTGTATAAGGGTGCAGCGGATTATTAAAAAGTTCCTGCTTGGCGGACTCTTCCACCTTCTGCCCGCCGTAAAGCACAATAACGCGCGTGGCAATATCGTCTACAATGGCAAGGTTGTGGGTTATGAAGATAACCGTCATATTATTTTCTTTCTGCAATTTTTTGATAAGCTCTAAAATTTGTGCCTGTACCGTAACGTCAAGCGCGGTGGTAGGCTCGTCGGCAATAAGTATCTGCGGGGAACAGCAAAGCGCGGCGGCAATCATAACACGCTGGCGCATACCGCCAGAAAGCTGGTGCGGATAACTCTTTAAAAATTTTTTATCTATGCCCACCTTTTGCAGCAAGTCACTTGTTTTTTTAAGCGCTTCCTGTTTGCTTATTTTTTTGTGGGCCAAAATAGCTTCCGCTATTTGTTCTTCCACGGTAAAAACGGGGTTGAGGGAGGTCATAGGGTCTTGAAAGACCATTGCAATCTTTTCCCCGCGTATCTTGCGCACTTCGCCCGCGGGCAGCTTTAAAATATCTTTTTGCTCAAAAATAATTTCGCCGTTATTAACGCGCGCTTCGGGCGGCAACAGGCGCATAAGCGACAGCGCATGAATGGTTTTGCCGCAGCCCGATTCCCCCACTACGGCAAGGACTTCCGCCTTTTCAAGGGAATAACTTAGGTTTCGCAAAACGGTTAAATCAGCGCCGTCTTCGTTAAAGCTGACGGTGAGGTTTGATATTTTAATCACAATAAATTATATCAATGTTTGCAAGTATGATGCACGAAGTTATTTTACAGCGGCCGCCGCCTAAACAAAGCCTGTATATTTTTGTAAACTATATATATGAAATACATTTACCTTGTTTTAATCGCGCTGCTGTGCGCGTGCGGGCCTTACGAAACGGTTAAAATAACTCTGCCCAACGGTTTTACCGTTAAGGCGGAAATTGCAGATACTCCGCAAAAAGCGGAACTGGGCCTGATGAACAGAAATCATTTGGGCAAACATAAAGGTATGATATTTCCTTTTGATAAAGACGATTCCCGCCTGTTTTGGATGAAGAACACATACATCAATCTTGATATACTTTTTATAACGGCGGATAAAAAAATTGCTTCTATCTCGGCAAATGTACCGCGCTCCTACAAAAACACTCCGCAGGAAGAAGTCGCTCTTGCGGGCGGGTACGGTAAATATGTATTGGAACTGCCTGCGGGTACTGCCGCCAGAGAGAACCTTAAGGAAGGCGACGCTTTAGTATTTAATTTATGAAAAAACTGCTTTTTGCTTTTTTGTTTTTACCTCTTCTTTTAAACGGGGCGGAAGTTAACTACCCCGCGCTTAACGATATTGCAAAAGAACACCTTATAAACCTTATTAATATAGATACTTCCCAACCCGACCCAAACGAAACCCTTGCCGTGCGCTATATATACAAAGTGCTTAACAAAAATAAAGCAGACTGGGATATTTACCGCGCGGAAAAACCCAGAGGCAACCTTATCGCCGTGCTTAAGGCAGATAAAGAATATGCCAAAGAAAATAAGGAACCCGCTTTAATACTTATCGCCCACCTTGATACCGCCCCCGTGCAGGAAGGCTGGGCCGTAGCGCCAACTAAGGCAACGATTAAAGACGGCAAGATATACGGGCTTGGTTCCACCGACGACAAAAACTATGCCGCCATCAACCTTACCATTTTAACCTGGCTTAAACAGAACAATATAAAGCTTAAGCGCGATATAATATTTTTATTTACCGCCGACGAAGAAAACGGCAGCGCAAAAGGCATAAAGTTTTTATACGATAAATATCCGCAAAAACTTCAGGCGGGTTTCGCATTAAACGAAGGCGGCGGAATAATAAAGGGCGAGAACGGGATAAAAGATATTTTATTTTTGGAAGCCGCCACAAAAATGTATATGGATATTTTGGTTACCGCGCGCGGCGAGGGCGGGCATTCCGCAATGCCGGGGCAGACAAATGCCATATATAAACTTTCGCAAGCTTTGTCCGTTATAGAAAACTACCAAAGGCCGCTTAGGCTTTCCCCATTTACAAAAAACTTTTTTGACAGGATTTTTGCCTATCAGGACGACGATGCCAAAACAACAATATCACTTTTAAATTCCTCCGACCCTATGCAGGCAATGCAAGCCGCCAAGATAATTAGCGAAGACCCGTTTTTTAAAGCGCAGCTGATGGACACTATTTCCCCCACGATAGTAACATCGGGGGTGGACGCGAACACATCTTCGTCGGAAGCTTACGCAACGCTTAACTGTCGCCTGCTGCCCGACAGCGACCCCAATAAATTTTTTGACAGTCTTTCCGCCTTATTTGCGGCTGACCCTTTGGTAACGCTTTCCATAATAGAAAAGCCCGAGCTTCCCTTCCCCCAGCCGCCCGCAAACAGCGAAGACCTTTTATTTAAATCTTTGGAAGCGGCCGCCGCAAAAGTTATGCCAGGCTCTCTTACTATTGCGGGTATGACGCCCGCCTCCAGCGAGAGTGAATTTTTAAGACGCCACGGCGTTATAACTTACGGCATAGGCCCCGTAATGCCGGGCGAAACCGAAGGCCCGCACCAACCTAACGAAAATATAGCAGAAGAAGATTTTTATCAACAGCTTAAGCTTACGCTGGAAACCGTGCTTAATTTTACGGAAGTCGGACGCCAACTGCCTGTTATTATTGCGCCCGCGCCCGCTATAATAAAACCCGCTATACCGCCAACAATTACCCCCGCCACCGCTGCTGCCCCCGCACCGCAGCCGCAACAAACTGCGGCCACGGCCGCGCAGCCGACAGCGGCAAAGTAAATTTAATTGCATTAAAAATCCCCCGCTTCCTTAAAAGAAACGGGGGATTTTTATTTATAAACTTATTTTATTTATTCATGCTCGCAGCAGTCGGGCGCGGGCGTCCATTGCGTCTGCCAGACATTATTAATACATTGCTTTGTCTTATAACCTCTTACGGCGCAGGCGGCTGTTTCAATTCTAACGCAGGTGTTTGTACCTTGCGTACTGCAGCCTGTTCCGACGCAAGTGGAACTGCATCCCGATGTGGTGGTACACGCGCTCCACGCGCCTGCTTCCCACTGATTAGTTTGCGCATTGCAGGTTACCGTTCTGGTTTTTGCGCCGCAGTTGGAGCAGAATTCCATAAAGGCGGGTTTGGAAGATTCCGTACAGCCTACGCAGTTTGTCATATTCCAATCTTGCCACACATTGTTAACGCATTGTCTGGACTTATGTCCGCCCGTACAGGCGATAGCCTCCGTACGCACGCAGTTATTCTCCGGTTGGGTGTTGCAATTTTCCCCTACGCAAGGGGAACTGCATGACGCTGTAACGCAACTGCTCCACGCGCCAGCTTCCCACTGATTAGTTTGCGCATTGCAGGTTACAGTTCTGTTTTTTAAACCGCAGTTAGAGCAATATTCCATAGTTGCGGGTTTGGTGGCCTCTGTACAGGAAACGCAATTAGTTAAATCCCAATCTTGCCACACATTATCTACGCATCTTCTGGATTTATGTCCGCCCGTGCAGGCTATGGCTTCCGTACGCACGCAACTTGTGGTGTTGGCACTGCTGCAGTCGGAACCGAAACACGGGGAAGAGCAACCCGATACTGTTTTGCAGCTGCCCCAAGCGCCGATATCCCACTGGAAAGTAGTTGTATTGCAAGACACAGTTCTTATTTTTATACCGCAGTTGGAACAGTATTCATTGGTGGCAGGCATTACGCCGGGGCAACAGCCGCCCGTGGAGCAATTTGTGCAGGAGGAGGAATCCCATTCTCCCCAAATATTATTTGTACAGGTGCGGGTTTTTTGCCCTGTAAAGCCTGCGGGGCAGGCCGAAGTGTCGGTTTTGGTTCCTATACATTGCCCGAAAGTGGAAACCTGCCATTGGCCTGTTGTGCTATCGCATACAACAGTTCTTGTTCTTACGCCGCAATTATCACAGTCCTCGGTAGAGGAAGGCTCTGCCCCGCTGCATTCCAGCGGGTCGGGAGTAACGGGACCTGTAGGCGGCTGGGGAGTGGAGGGAACAACTTCCGCTTTACAAACATCTCCCGCCGCGCCGACAACATTAGAAAAAGCACTGCAAATATCGCCCGTACAGCCTAAGCCCGAGCGATTATATCCCGTGGAAAAAGTAAATTTGACGGAACCTTTCTCGTAAGTGGCGGTGGCGCAGGCATTGTCGTCATCAAGCGTTAAAGTATAATTATTTAATTTAAGTGTATTGCCGTCGGCAATTTCATTTTCTCTGTTGGCGGTAATTTGCCCTATGCTTGCAAAAGAGGAACTATACCTTCCATCTCTTGCAAATTTTTGCAACTGTTTATTGCGCACCATTTCAAGAAGGCCGATGGCCTCAACCGCGCGCGACTTTGTTACAGATTTGGTGTACATAGGATAAGCTATTGATGCTAGAACCGAAATTACAAGCACAACAACCAAAACCTCGGTAAGAGTAAACCCTTGCTTCTTAAGGATAACGCACATTTTAGGCATTTAAGATTTCCTTTACTGCAAATTTAAACTCATTTAAGCCCCGCTGGCTATACAACAGCCGAAGCTTGCTTCATTCTAGCACAAAATCTTATTTTTTCCAAAGCGGATATAACCTTTAGGACGAGCGTAGCCAAACAAAAACGGCCCGCCTGTACTTAGCGGACCGTTAAATAGTTAAACTTTCTGATTGCTATTTTAAAGCCATTGCGGCAAGAGTTTTGGCTTTGTCAGTCTTTTCCCAAGGGAAGATTTCTCTGCCGAAATGTCCGTAAGAAGCCGTCTTAAGGTAAATGGGCCTTAACAGATTAAACTGTTCTATTATGGCGCGGGGCTTCATATCAAAAACCTTTTTGCAGATTGCGGTAAGTTTATCATCGTCAATCTTGCCTGTGCCTAAAGTATCAAGGTAAAAGCCCACAGGCTCTGCCTTGCCGATGGCATAAGCAATATGCACGGTGCATTCTTCCGCCAAATCCGCCGCAACAATATTTTTGGCTATGTAGCGGGCCATATACGCGGCCGAGCGGTCCACCTTTGTTGGATCTTTGCCGCTAAAGGCGCCGCCGCCGTGCGCGCATCTGCCGCCGTAGGTATCAACGATAATTTTGCGCCCCGTCATACCTGTGTCGCTTTGCGGGCCGCCTACAACAAATTTGCCTGTGGGGTTAATAAGATATTTTGTTTTATCGTCAACCCATTTGCCAAGTACAGGCAGAATAGCCTTTTTAATAAGCTCCTGTCTGGCGGCTTCGGTTATTTTTTTGCCCGTATTATCCAAAATTTCTTCTGTATGCTGGGTGGAAAGGACAACCGTGTCCACGCGGACGGGGGTTGCGTCTTTATATTCCACAGTTACCTGAGATTTGGAATCTGGCCCGATATATTTTAAAACTTTATTCTTTCTTAAAGAAGCTAAATTTACAAGGATTTCGTGGGCAAGCTGCAGGGGAAGCGGCATATATTCCTTGGTTTCCTTGCAGGCATAGCCGACCATAAAACCCTGGTCGCCAGCGCCGCCGATATTAACGCCTTGGCTGATATCGGGCGATTGCTTGCCGATAACATTTATTACGGAGCAGGTTTCATAATTAAAGCCGTATTTTGCATCCGTATAGCCGATGTTTTTTATGGTTTGGCGCGCAATGGCGTCAACGTCAACCCAGGTGTCGGTGGTAATTTCCCCGCCGACCACAACCAAGCCGCGGGTGATATAAGTTTCGCACGCGACACGGGCGGTTTTATCCTTTGCAAGGATGCCGTCCATAATAGCGTCTGAAATTTGATCGCAGACCTTATCGGGATGCCCTTCGGAAACGGATTCCGAGGTTAAATAGTATTTTCCTTTTCTCATAATGTTATCCTCTTAAAATGATATTATATCAATTATGGAGATGAAATTTTTATCCTGGAACGTAAACGGCATAAGAGCCGTGGAAAAAAAGGGCTTTAAGGACTGGCTGCTGGCAACCGCACCCGATATCATCGGCCTGCAGGAAACCAAAGCCTGGCCCGAGCAAATCCCCGACGCCTTAAAAGAAGTTGAGGGATATTATTGCTATTTCTCCCAGCCGCAGCGCAAAGGCTACAGCGGCGTAGGCGTATATACCAAACAAAAACCTTTAGAAGTAAGCTTTTCCTTGGGCGTGGAAGAATTTGACGCCGAGGGCCGCTTTATTATGCTTACTTTCCCCAAATTTTATTTTATTACGGTCTATTTTCCAAACGGCGGGCAGGGCGAACACAGGATTGACTATAAACTGCGCTACTACGATGCTTTTTTGACGCTATGCAAAAAATTAGCTAAAGAAAAACACGTTATAGCCTGCGGGGACGTTAACACCGCCCATACGGAAATTGACCTTGAACATCCCAAACAAAACCAAAACACCACGGGCTTTTTGCCGCAGGAGCGGGCGTGGCTGGACAGATTTTTTACGGAAGGTTTAACTGACACCTTCCGCCTGTTTAACAAAGAACCAAAGCAATATACCTGGTGGGATTATAAGACGGCAGCGCGTACCCGCAATGTGGGCTGGCGTTTGGATTACTTTATGGTTAGCAACAGTTTTGTGCCTAAGGTTAAAAATGCTTATATTTTAAGCGATGTGCAAGGCTCTGACCATGCGCCCGTGGGTATTGACGCGGACCTATAATAAAATACTAAAATGACTTTGTGGCTAAAAAAGGAGCAGGGAATGAAACTTTTTAAATTTTTTATTTTAATATGCGCTGCTGCGGCTTTTACCGCCGCGCTTGGCGGCTGCGACAAAAGACCCAAGCAGGAAAAAGAAGCAACAAAAAGAGCGGAGGCCGCTTTGCCAAAAGTTTCCCCCCCGTCGCAGGTTAAGACGGATAATGCCGTGATACACGCAGGCACCTGCTCTGCCGATAGCGACTGTGTGGCTGTTTTCCCCAGCTGCTGCGGAGAGGCTAACCCGCCATATTATATCAACAAACTTTATAAGGAAGACTTTGTTGCCGACTATAGAAAAATAAATAAAGAAGACCCCTGCCCCAAAGATTTAATGTGTCCCATATCTTACTTTGGCAAAGCAATTTATACACGGTGCAAAAGCAATTTTTGCATAGAGGCTATGCCGCTGGCGCAAAC
>JAEXBW010000090.1 GCA_023393825.1 Elusimicrobiota bacterium
GGAGATACTTTAATTCCCTCTATTTCGTTTGAATAAAGCTATCAATTAGGCGTGTGTTGGCCTCTTTTTTATTTTTTGCTCACTTGGGTACCGAGAGTCGCTTCGCTCCCATTCTTCTTTGTACACCTCATTCGCAATAAAATAAAAAATAGGCTCAACCCCGCCTAATCACGCTGCCAATCTACAAATTTGTTCCGCCACGAACGGCATTAATAAAAACTTTCTAATAAAACCACGCAATTTTAGCGGCGTCTTTTGCGGCAATACTTTGTCGCTTCGGTCAGTCAGATACTCGGCCTTTCAGGCACTCACGGTATACTTCCCTCCCTGCTTCTCGTCTTCCCGCAAAATACTTGCAAAAAGCAAAGTGTAGCGCTTAGAAGAAAATCAAAATTTACCTAAAATCTGAAAACCCACGCGTGCCAATCTACAAATTTGTTCTATCACGAACGGCATTAATAAAACATCTTGCTAAATCATACAATCGCATAGTGGTGATTTTTCATAGAGCATACTTTTTATCATCTGTACTCCCTTTGTAATGGTGTTTCCCTCCATAAAATAAACCTCATATTTTAACTGGTATAAAAATTGCGCCAACACATAAAAAAGCTCACTATTCTTTTAATCGGCAGAAAATTTGTAAAATAGTATTTATGAATATAAATTTAGAAGAAATAAAAAAAGTAGCCAAACTGGCAAAATTTAATATTACGGAAGAAGAAGCGCAGCTTTATACAAAGCAGCTTTCCGGCGTGATAGACTGGGTTAACCAGCTTAAAGCCGTTGATACTTCCTCCGTGGAGCATAAACTTGAAGTTATGCCCGCCCGCCAGAGGGAAGACGCCCCCGTTTTAAATCCTTCCGCCGCGCAAGTTACCGCCGCGTTTACGGAAAAGCAGGATAATTTTTTGAAAGTTAAAAAGGTTTTGTAATTATGAAAACAGCCCGTCAAATAGCAGCAGAAGTTAAAGCAGGCAAGCTTACCGCCGTACAATCGGTAATGGAAAGCCTTGCCAAAATTAAAGAGCTTAACCCCAAACTTAATGCCTTCTTAGAAGTGTTTGAGGAAGAAGCCCTTGCCCGCGCCGCCGATATAGATAAAAAACCGAACAAAGGTCTTTTGGCGGGCGTACCCGTGGCTATTAAAGATAATATTTTATACAAAGGCCACATAGCTTCCTGCGCCTCCAAAATGCTGCAAAACCACAAGGCCGCATATAATGCCACCGTCGTGGAAAAACTTTTAGCGGAAGATGCCATAATTATCGGCCGCACTAATATGGACGAATTTGCCATGGGTTCTTCTAACGAAAATTCTGCCTTTGGCCCCGTCAAAAACCCGCTTGATTTAGAGCGTGTCCCCGGCGGCAGCAGCGGCGGCAGCGCGGCAGCAGTAGCGGCAGGTATAGTACCTGTTGCTTTGGGCAGCGATACGGGCGGCTCAGTACGTCAGCCTGCGGCGTTTTGCGGTATTTCGGGCATCAAGCCCACTTACGGCAGAGTGTCGCGCTACGGCTTGGTTGCGTTCGCTTCCAGCGCGGACCAAATCGGCCCTTTAACTTTAGACGTGCAGGATAATGCGCTTATCTTAAGCATAATTTCAGGCGCGGACGAACACGATTCCACCAGTGCGGATAAACCAGCTTTTGCGCCCTCCGCCATTGACGGCAAAACTTTAACCGTCGGCGTACCTGCGGAATTTTTGGAAGGCCTTAACCCGCAAATTTTAGAAGCTGTAGAAAAAGCAAAAGCAAAACTCGCCTCCAAAGGCGTTAAGTTTAAAGAAGTTTCTTTGCCTAATGCTAAATACGCCTCCCCCTGCTATTACATACTTACCAGCAGCGAGGCCAGCTCTAACTTAGCCCGCTTTGACGGACTGCGCTACGGCCTTGCCGATTCTTCCGCCGACAACTTGGAAGAAGCATACAGCAAAAACCGCGCCAACTTCGGCCCGGAAGTTAAACGCAGAATAATGCTTGGCACATTTTCCTTGGGCAGCGCGCATGCGGAAGATTATTATCTTAAAGCTCAAGCCGTGCGCGACGTTATAAGAGAAGATTTTATTAAAACCTTTAAAGATGTTGATATTGTTTTAACTCCCACCACGCCCAACACGGCGTTTAAATTGGGGGAGAAGATTAACGATATTATTTCTTTATATCTCTCCGACCTTTATACAGCCCCCGCCAACATCGCGGGCGTGCCTGCCTTAAGCATACCCTTTGGCAAAGATGACAAAAATCTGCCGATAGGCTTGCAACTTTACGGCAACTATTTTGAAGAAGATAAAATTTACGCTTTAGCTAAACTTTTGGAGGATTAATGGTTACGCCGGAGTTTTCCTGCGGCGGCGTTATGCTTGACGGCAATAAGGTTTTGCTGGTGCAGGTAAAAAGCATGAAAGGCCGCAAAATTTGGACGTTCCCTAAAGGCCATATAGAGGCGGGGGAAACGCCCCGTCAGGCCGCCTTGCGCGAAGTGCTGGAAGAAACAGGCTACCGCGCGGGGATTTTGCGTCCACTCCTCAAAGTCCGCTATGCTTTTACGCTTAAAGGTAAATACGTAAAAAAGGTTGTGCAATGGTATCTTATGAAGAAGCTCGGACGCATCGGCAAGCACGACCCGTCCGAAATCCTTGCAATTAATTGGGTGTCTATCGCCAAAGCGAAAGAAATGGTGGAATACCCCAGCGACATCCGCCTGCTTGAAATTGTTGACGACGACCGCGCCGCGCAAATCCTTTCCGAATCCGAAGATTTATAGGTTGCTTTTTCCTCTTTTGTTTGTTGTGTTCTATTTGATTTATCTTGCCTTTTCCGTTATCGTTTTTGCCCTTGTCTTGAACCCCCGTCTGGTATTTTTCTGTCGTAAACCCCAGTCTGATGTATTTTTGCTGATTTGGAATGTCTATAAAATTGTAACTTTAGCGTATCCAAATATTTGACTTGTGCGAAGTAAAAACCGACGACGGCTACCTTTAAGGCCTCTGTCGGTTTTTACAAGTTGTCAAATAGGGAGCAAAAGTTAAATTTTATATGACTATGAAGCAAAAATACATCAGATAAAAAAGAAGTATAAGTAAAATAATCTTTAAAAAGTGTTGGCTTAATTTTTATACCAGCTAAATCCTTATTTATCTGGATTTTAGATAAGATAAATGAATAATCGTTGAAAAAATATAAGCAAGCACAATAAACCAATTTGTTGCCGTTAATAAAAAACTTTAATCTTTTATTGCGAGCAAATAAAAACCCGCCTTACTTTTAAAGTAAGACGGGCTTTTTGTGCGCAGATTGTTTTACTAAGCGTTGTGCATCCATTTTTTTAAAGGCTTTATAATCGCCGCCAGCGCGAAAGATGCCACCAAAGGGGCTACAACCAGCCAGGCAAAAAACTCTACATTGCTTATCTTGCCAAACAAGCTGGAATATAAACCCGCCACTTTGTTCGCGGCCGCGTTGGATAAAAACCACACGCCCATTAACATAGAAACAAATTTAACAGGCGCAAGCTTTGTTACCATAGAAAGCCCGACGGGAGATAAACATAACTCGCCCAAAGTGTGGAATAAATAAGTTAAAGCTAAAAAGTACATACCCACTTTAACGCCCGGGCCTAAAAGTATCGCGCCCGTCAAAATAATTGCGTAACCCGCCGCAAGCAGCCACAAGCCCAACATAAACTTTGTGGGTGTGGAAGGCTCTTTAGAACGCTTTGCAAGCTGTATCCATAATTTAGAAAATAACGGAGCGAGCAATATAATATAAAGCGGCGTTAAAGACTGGAACCATGTTGTAGGTACTTCCCATGTGTGTCCGAATATATGTATTATTCTGTCCGTGTATTTATCGGCAAAAAGGTTTAAGGAAGCCCCTGCCTGCTCGTAAGCGGACCAAAAGAAAATAGAAAAGAAAGCCAAAATAAATATTACCGCTATTCTCTGGCGTTCCTGCTTTGTCAAAGGCACTTTATTGGCGGCGCGTTCTTCTTTAGTTTGTTTTTTAGGTTTTTTGCCTCTGCCGTCTAAGTATTTATTTTTACCCCAAATAAATACGGCCAAGCCCAAAATCATACCTATGCCCGCGCTCCAAAATCCCCATCTCCAACCAACTTTTTCGCCCAGCGTTCCCGCTACAAGGTTGCACAAAAATGCGCCAAGGTTGATACCCATATAGAATATGGTAAAGCCGCCGTCGCGTCTGGGGTCGTTATGTGTGTAAAGGTCGCCGACTATGGAGGATATATTAGGTTTAAATAATCCCGTGCCGATAATGAGTAAGCCCATAGCTACATATAAAAAGGTTATTCCGCCAAGGCCCATAACAAATTGTCCTAAGGCAATAAAAATACCGCCTACAATTATGGCGCGTCTTTGTCCCCAATATCTGTCGGCTATAAAGCCGCCAAGGATAGGGGCAAGGTAAATTAAACTTGTAAAACTGCCGTAAAGATTGCTTGCTTTGCCTTCCGTAAAGCCAAGGGCTTTAACCAAGTACAAAACAAACAGGCCTCTCATTGCGTAATAGCTGAAGCGTTCCCACATTTCTGTGGCAAACAGCAGGTATAGGCCGGAAGGGTGTTTCTCTTTTATTCTTACAGTATCAGTCATAAATAATATCTCCGACGGGAGCGTTTTCTATAAAATTACAAACTACGGATAGGGTTCCGGTTATTTTTATTTTGTTTTTGTGTATAAATAATCAGGACGTCTTCGGCTAAATTTATAAAAAGCGGTTTTGTTTGAGGTTAATGTAACTCCCGTATATCTAATTATACAAAAATAATATATCTGTATCAGACGAGATCAATAAAAAACCCGCCTTGCTGTTTGCAGGGCGGGTTTTTATAATCGTCAGATATATCTTATTTTACGCCGTGCATCCAGTACTTAACTTTTCTTACCATAAGCCACATTACTATTGCAAATGCGATAGAAAGCGCGGCGGGTACGGAGAAGAGAGTAGTAAGTTTCCAAGATTCGTAGTAGCTTGCCAGCCAGCCGGCCAACAAATTACCAAAGAAGCTTGACATAAGCCATACGCCCATTAACAGGGACATAAACTTAGCAGGAGCAAGCTTTGTTACCATGGAAAGCCCCACGGGGGACAAGCATAATTCGCCCAAGGTGCAGAATAAGTAAAGGGCGACAATCCAAATCATTCCTACGGGGCCGCTCTTTAAGAAGAGGCTTGCGGCAATGGCGATAACCAAAAAGCCCAAACCTTGCAGGAATAAACCCCACCCGAATTTATTGGGTATGGAAGGTTCCGTTCCTTTTCTTCCCATATTAATCCACATCTTGGAGAAGATAGGAGCCAACAGTACGATAAACACGGGGTTAACCGCCTGGAAGTAAGAGGTAGGTACCTGCCACTGTCCTATAAAAGGAAGGTTAATCCATCTGTTTGTGGCTTCTTCCGCAAAGAAAGTAAGGGAAGTTCCTGCCTGTTCAAAGAAAGCAAAGAAGAAAACCGCAAAGAACACAAAGGTAAAGATTGCTTTAATTTTATCCCAATCTTCCTGTGTAAGGGGTTTGTTAAGTTCGTCGTGATTGGCAGTTGTATCTTGGCTGACGGGATGCAAACCGATATCGCCCAGATATTTCTTTTGGGTTAACAGATACCACACAAGGCCTATAACCATACCTGTGCCTGCGGCGGCAAAGCCGTATTTCCAGGCAATTTTTTCGCCCAGATAACCGCAAACAAAGGGGGCAAAGAAAGCGCCCAAGTTAATGCCCATATAAAATATTGTAAAGCCGCCGTCACGTCTGGGGTCATTAGGTTCGTATAACTGGCCTACGATAGAGGATATATTAGGTTTAAAGAAACCGTTACCTATTATAATAAGAACCAAACCTAAACCTAAGGCAAGTCGCGCAGGGATAATATCATAAGAAGCCAAAGTAAACTGACCGATAGCCATTAAAATAGCGCCGATAGTTATTGAATGTCTTTTGCCGATATATTTATCTGCCAAATACCCGCCGATGACAGGGGTTAAATAAACAAGAGCCGTAAACCAACCGTATATCTTGCTGGTAGTTGCTTTGGAAAAGCCGATTACCGTGCTTATCATGAACAAGGCAAGTAAAGCCCTCATACCATAGTAGTTGAATCTTTCCCACATCTCTACCATGAAAAGCATATATAATGCTTTGGGATGACCTTGCTTTGTTACGCTTTGTGTAGTGCTGTCTGCATCCATAGTTCAATCCTCCATAAGGATTAATTTTTAACAAAATTTAACCCAGAATCTATTTCCAATTTTTATTTGATTTTATTGAGTTGAAAATGTCCAGGACTGCTGAGGTTAATTTTTCTTTTTTCTTTGTCTTTGGGGAATTTTTAATTTTCCCATAAAATAAATTATACAAAAAAGGTCTTTTGTTTTAACAGCATTTTTTTAGGCCTTTTCCGCTGTGCTTTACAAGGCAAATCTAATAATGTTTAATAAGTTTATCAGCGGTATTCTTAAAGGAGACTCTTTAATGTCCACCCATACAAGTTTAAAGGTATATTCGCCGTTAGAGGGCGAAGTTGTAGATATTACTAATGTTCCCGATCCTGTTTTTGCGGAAAAGATGTTAGGCGACGGCATAGCCGTGGCCCCCAAAGAAAATTTTATTTATTCCCCCTGCGACGGTGTGGTAAAAACCTTACAAAAAACCCTCCACGCGCTTGTTGTTGAATCAAACGGTACGGAAATACTTATCCACGTCGGTGTGGAAACTGTAAACCTTAAAGGCGAAGGCTTTAAATCTTTTTGCTCCGTCGGGCAACACGTAAAAAAAGGCGATAAACTTTTAGAGTTTGACAGACATTTCGTAGCCAAAAACGCTACCAGCGATATGGTTATAGTAATTGTGGCAAACAGGCCCGAAGAGCCTTTAAACAAAACCAAAGCCGCCCACGTTAAGGCGGGCGACGAGGTGTTTAATATCGGCGCGGGTGCGGTGGAGCAGCCTGCCCCCAAGGCAGAGGACCACGCCATTAACGAAATTTTAAGCCCTGTAATAAAGGTGCATAATAAAAACGGTTTTCACGCGCGTCCCGCTTCTATGATAGCCAAGCTGGCGGGCAAGTTTAAAGGCACAAATGTTTTTATTATCAAAAATAATATGCGCGCCAATGCCAAAAGCATGGTGGAAATTTTAGGTCTTTCCATAGATTTTAACGACGACATACAAGTAGCCGCAGGCGGCGGCGACGCAGAGGCTGCTCTTTCCGCCTTAAAGGAAATCAGCTCCGCCATAATCAAAGGTTTAAACGAAGGCCCGCTGCCCATCTTACAGCCCGCGGCAAAACCTAAACATTTAGATTTTTCAAAAGAAGTCGTGCTAAAAGGCGTAACCGTATTTCCCGATTTAGCTATCGGCAAAACCTATGTTATGCACCGCAAAGCCATTGAAGTACAGGAGAATGCCGCAAACCCTGAGGAGGAATTGTCAAAACTCCAAAAAGCTATTGAAAGCGTAAAAGAAACTTTGCAAAAAGACGCCGCCGCCTGCGAACAGCAAAAGAATAAATGCGAAATTTTAAAAGCGCATCTTGGCATGCTGGAAGACCCCTTTCTTGAAAATACCGCAAAGGAATTTATAGGCCGCGGCAAAAGCGCGGGTTTTGCTTTCAGGTCCGCGATACAAAAAAGTATAGATGTTTTAAACTCAACTGGTAATACTTTGCTTAAGGAGCGCGGCGCGGATTTTGCCGATATAGAAAACCGTGTTCTTTCCGCCCTTACGGGCGTTAAAACCGATATGCCCGATTTTGCCCCCAACACCGTTGTTGTGGCGGAAGATTTACTTTCTTTTGAGCTTAATATGCTTACCAAAAATGTTACGGGCGTTATTATGGCTTTGGGTTCGCCCACCTCGCACGTATCCATAATGTTAAGGAATATGGGCCTTGCCTCCGTCATAGGCGCGGGGGAAGAGGTTTTGGAAATCCCGCAAGGCAGCGATATTATTTTAAACTCGCAGCACGGTATTATCACCGTTAATCCAGCTAATATAGAAGAGATTAAAAAGAAGAAAGAAGAAAAAGAAAAACTGCGCGCTTTAAACCGCAGCCATTGCTTTGAGCCTGCCGTTACAAAGGACGGCATTGAAGTTTTTGTAAAGGGCAATGTCGGTTCCCTTGCGGAAGCGCAGGGCGCGGCCTTTTTGGGCAGCGAGGGCATAGGCCTTGTCCGCAGCGAATTTTTGTTTGCTCAGGCTGATGAAGCCCCAGACGAAGAAACCCAGTATAAACTTTACCAGCAAATAACCGACACGCAAAAAGGCAGAAGCGTTATTATCAGAACTTTAGACGTGGGCGGCGATAAACCTTTAAGTTATATGCCCCTTCCCAAGGAAGAAAACCCGATAGTCGGCCTGCGCGGCATACGCAATTATTATTTGGATTTGGAAATGTTTAAAGCGCAGGTGCGCGCCATTATGCGCGTAACGCCGCACGGCAAAGCCAAAATAATGTTGCCGATGGTCGGCTTTATTGACGAACTTTGGACATACAAACGCATCATTATGGCGGAGCAGGAAAAGCTTGGCATTAAAGACGTATCAATGGGTATTATGGTGGAGGTTCCTTCCGCCGCCGTCTTGTCTGCGGAGTTCGCCCGCCACGTTGACTTCTTTTCTATCGGCACCAACGATTTAACGCAGTACACTCTTGCCATAGACAGAGGCCACAGCACATTAAGCCCGCTTGCCGACAGTCTTAACCCCGCCGTCTTAAAACTTATAGAGATGACGGTACAAGGCGGCGCAAAGCACGGTAAGCCCGTGGGCGTGTGCGGCGCAATGGCGTCGGACTTAGCCGCAGTGCCTATACTTTTAGGTTTGGGCATAAGGGAGCTTGGCGTGGTAAGCGCGCTAATCCCCGACGTAAAAGCTTTTATAAGGACGCTTGATATAAACCAATGCCAAAACATAGCGCGTCTGGCTTTAGGTATGCAGGAAGCATCGCAGGTAAGAGAGATGATTAAGACGCAGTTCAAATTATAAAGCAGCATTATCAAAGAGAGGTTTTTAAATAAAATGAAAGTAATTATTTCCAAAATCGGCGCAATGCTTGTTAAACTGGGCAAGTCCTTAATGCTGCCCATAGCAGTACTGCCTATCGCAGGCCTTTTGTTAAGACTGGGCCAGCCCGATATGCTAAATATCCCGTTTATGGCTCAGGCGGGCAGCGCGGTTTTTGATAACCTTGCTGTTATCTTTGCCATGGGCGTTGCCGTCGGTTTTAGCGCGGAAGCGCACGGCGCGGCAGCCCTTTCCGCCTTTGTCGGTTATGTGGTTATGACTGCGGGTATGAAAACCTTTAATAAAGATATTAATATGGGCGTGTTCGGCGGTATTATAGTCGGTATCACGGCGGGTACGCTTTACAATAAATATAAAGATATTAAGTTGCCTTCCTATCTGGCCTTCTTCGGCGGGCGCCGCTTTGTGCCGATAGTAACGGGCTTTTCCGCCCTGCTTTACGCTTTGGTTTTAAGTTATGCATGGCCGCCTGTGGAACACGTTATAAGTTCTTTCGGCAACTGGATAATAGGCTCTGGCAATATCGGTTTATTCTCTTACGGCGTGGCGAACAGGCTTTTAATTCCGCTCGGTTTGCATCACGTACTTAACACTTTAGTTTGGTTCCAGTTTGGCGATTACAGCATTGTTGAAGCGGGCCAAACCATCGTTAAGCACGGCGACTTATGGCGCTTTTTTGCGGGCGACCCTACAGCAGGCCCTTTTATGGCGGGCTTCTTTCCCGTAATGATGTTCGGCTTGCCTGCCGCAGCCTGTGCAATGGTTGTAAACGCGTTTAAGGAAAATAAAAAAGTTGTTGCAGGTATCTTGCTTTCTGCCGCGCTTACTTCCTTTTTAACGGGTATAACCGAACCTATAGAATTTGCCTTTATGTTCTTGGCTTTCCCGCTTTACGTTTTACACGCCGTATTAACGGGCGTCAGCATGGTTGTTATGAATGTGCTTAACGTAAAATTAGGTTTTACTTTCTCCGCTGGTTTATTTGATTATCTTTTAAACTACGGCATAAGCACAAACCCTATTTTACTTATCCCCGTAGGCATAGGCTACTTTGTTGTTTACTATTTCCTTTTCAGCTTTGTAATACGCAAGTGGAATATTAAAACCCCCGGCAGAGAAGACGAGGCCGCTCAAGCCGCCGTTTGTGCCGCGCAGGGCGCGCAAAGCAGCCGCGCAAAAGGTTATTTGGAAGGCCTTGGCGGCGCGCAGAACATAAAAGTATTAGGTTCCTGCGCTACCAGACTGCGCGTAGAGATTAACGATAATACCAAGATAAATGAGGCCGTTCTTAAAGCCGCCGGCGCAAGAGGCGTTATGAACACCGTACAGGGCAATGTGCAAGTTATCATCGGCCCCGAGGCGGAGTTAATAGCCGACGAGATTAAAGCGGTAATGCAATGTCAAAAATAAAACTGATAGTAACGGAACAAAATATAGGTATGCTTGTTGCAACCTATATCAAAAACAGAATAAACACTTTTAAACCCACGTTTACAAAACCTTTTGTTATAGGTTTTCCGACGGGGTCAACGCCGTTGGATATGTATAAGCATCTTGTTGAATTTCATAAAAAGGGGGAGTTAAGTTTTAAAAACGTCATCAGCTTTAACTTGGACGAATATGTTAACCTTGACGTTAACCACCCCGAAAGTTACCACAGCTATATGCACAAAAATCTTTTTTCGCACATAGATATCCCTGCGGAAAACATTAATATCCCCAACGGCAATGCGGCGGATTTGCAGGCCGCCTGCCGCGCGTATGACGAAAAAATAAAAAGCTGCGGCGGTATAGAATTATTTTTGGGCGGCGTGGGCGGCAACGGGCATATAGCTTTTAACGAACCTGGTTCGCCGTTTGATTCCCCTACAAGGGTTGTAAAGCTTAACCAAAATACGCGCACCGCTAATGCCAGATTTTTTAACAATGACGTTAAATCTGTCCCCGAGCAGGCTATCACTATGGGGCTTGGCACAATTATGTCTGCTCGCGAAGTTATTATAATGACAACAGGCGTTAAAAAGGCCGATGCCGTTTACCGCGCCATAGAAGGCCCGCGCGATATTAATTGCAGTATAACGGTATTGCAGGAACATTCCAATGCTTATATAGTGGCGGATAAAGATGCGGCTTCCTTGCTGTCCACTTCCGCCTGCAAAAGGTTCGGGGTTTGTTCTTTTATGTAGTTTTAAGGGGGTAGTATGAAGACGCTTTACCATAACGGCAAGATAATAAGTAAAGGCAATGTGTTTACGGGCATGGTGCTTGTAAACGACGGCATTGTGGAAAATATTCTGCCCTCTTCTTTCGCTCTTCCCGCCGCAGATGAAGTTATTGATTTGCAGGGCAATTACCTTTCCGCAGGTTTTGTTGATACTCATATACACGGCAGCGGCGGCTTTGGCACGGATAGGGATAATCCGCAGGATTTGCTTGATATGTCCGACGTGCTTTTAAAGCAGGGCGTTGCCGCTTTTACGCCTACCATTTACCCCGCGCAGACGGAAAAGATGATAGAAACCGTCGCCAAACTTGCCCCCGCCATAGGCAAAGAAAAGGGCGCAAGGATTGCAGGTTTTCATTTGGAAGGCCCCTTTATATCGCCCGCAAAACCCGGTGTGATGAAGCCGCAGGATATAGCCCCCATTAATGTTGAAGTCGCAGATAAACTTTATAAAGCCGCAGGCGGTAAAATAGCCGCTATGACGGTTGCCCCGGAACTTAAAGGCATAGCGGAACTTGCCGCTTACGCTAAAGAGAAAAAATTTATTTTACAATCAGGTCATACCGACGCTACCTACGAGCAAATGAAAGCCGCCGCAGAGCTTGGCATAACCCATGTTACGCATCTGTTTAACGCTATGCGCGCAATGAGCCACAGGGAACCTGGTGCGGCAGGAGCGGCATTAAATGAGGATATTTTCAGCGTGGAAGTTATCGCCGACGGCCGTCATATCTCCCCCGTTATTATGAATATGGTTTTAAAGCTTAAAAAACCGTCTAAGGTTATTTTGGTTACGGATTCCTTAAACCCGACAGGCAAAAGCGAAGGCCTTGCCAACGGCGAGGAAGTTTATTTAAGCGAAGGGCTTTTTAAGAGGAAGCAGGATAATGTTATAGCAGGCTCTTCCCTTACAATGCTCGGCGGCGTTAAAAATCTTATCAGTTGGGGTTTTGGCATAGGCAATGCGTTTATGGCGGGGTGTGATAATCCCGCCGCGCTGCATAAACTTTCCTGCGGTTCGCTTGAAAAAGGCAAACGCGCGGACCTTATTGTTCTTGACGCAGATTTTAATCTTAAGCAAGCTATTCCCGCACAAAAATGGTAGAACTTTCTATTTGTATCCCCACGTATAACAGGGCTTCTTACTTAAAAGAAACCCTGCACAATATATTTGCTTTAAAGGAAGTTTCCTCCGAGCAGGTGGAAGTAGTGGTATGCGATAATAATTCGCCCGATAATACGCAGGCTGTTTTGGCAGATTTTGCCGTGGAGTATTCTAATCTTCGCTATTTTAAAAACGAACAAAATATAGGTTTTGACGGCAATATGCTTAGGGTTGTAAGCGAGGCTAAAGGCAAATATTGCTTTATCTTGGGCGACGACGACGCCTTTACGCAGGGCGCTATTGCCCGCCTGCTTGCCGACGCGAAAGAAGATTTGGATTTATATATTTATTATATGCAGCTGTGCGACGCGAAGATGAAAGATATGGAGCCTTTGCATTATCTTAAAAGTGTTGCCGACGGCAGTATTATTGATATGGGCAGTAAAGAGCAGTTGCTTAATTATTTGGGCGGCGTAAGGTCCAACTCGGGCTTGTTCGGGCATATCGGCGGGTTTATGGTAAAGCGGGAAGCTTGGCAAAAAGTTCCGCCTAACGAGCTTGTTATGGGCCTGCAGTGGATACACATTTATAATTTATGGTATTTACGCAAGTTTAAAAGTAAATTTAAATTTTCTTCTTTTGAAATTTCCAAAGTAAGAACGCATAATGACGAAACCATAAAACAAAGCGGCGTTTGCGCCAGACTGCTTATGGAAGTTAAAGCGCTTTATATTATCGGCGGCATAGTTTTTGACGACGACAATGATATTTTTAACGCTTTTTTGGACGCTGTCAGGCGTTACTATCCGCTCTATACGGTGCCGCCTTATTGCGCGGTTAAAAAAGAGGAGCGGGAAACCTTTTATCAGTTGGCGCAGTATCTCTACCTTTATCCTTATCCCGTCGCGTCAAAAGCTTTATTTACTTGTCCGCTGCGCATAAGCCCGCTTTATTTTTTAAGGATAATATTAAATAAGCCTGCCTTTAAATACATTAAAAAACCTTTTAAGTTTATTAAAGATTTATTTTAACTTCCCCGTAGTGCGCGGCACAGCCATATAATATTTTCTTTTATCTTCCGTCAGTTTTTCAAGGCTGTATCTTAACATTGTGCGCGGCATTGCGCCCGCGTGTTTATCCAAAAAATCATATAAAGTTTTAATATCTTTTTTACCGACTTCTCTTAACATCCACCCGACGGCTTTGTGCATTAAATCGTGCTTGTGCGGCAAAAAACCTTCCGCAAGTTTTATTGTTGTTTCAAAGTTCCCGCGCTTAACAAAATACATTGTGGCTATTATGGCAATTCTCTCTTTCCAAAGGTCTTTGGTTTTGGCAAGGTCAAAAAGCGGCTTGTGGCTTTTGCCGTGCAAAAACGCGCCGGGGATATTATATGCTGTAAGGTCCACCAAGTCCCAGTTATTTATGCCGCCAAGGTTATTCATATAAAAATCGTAAACTTCTTTGCGGCGCTCTTCCGTCTTAGCCGCGCGGAAGAGTTCCACCAGCAGCATAAGGCCGCACAGGCGGACTTCGTGATATTCATCGTTAAGTAAATTCTTTATATCTTTAATATCAACAACTTTTTTATAACGCTTTACAAGTTCTCTCATCTGTGGCAGATTAAGGCCCAAAAACATATCACCCTCGCCGTATTCTCCCTTTCCCGTTTTAAAAAAGCGCAAGTTATGTTCCGCGCGTTTAACGTCGGCGCAGGAGTGTAAATCTTTAATTATATTTTGTTCTAAATTCATAGGAAAATTCTACAAAATAAAAACCCGCTCTTTTTTTAGAGCGGGTTTTTTGTGGTTTTGCAAATATTTAGAACGTTGTCGCATCTCTGCTGATTATGAAGATTGCTGTTGTTTGTTTAAGTTTGCCATTGCCGTCAACTTCATCTATCACAAGGTTGGTATCAAGGGACTGATGCGGGTCGCCGTTGGTTTTAGGATCTGTTACCACCTTCACCTTTAATTCAGCGCCGTTTTTGGGCGTAACTTTGTAGGATATACCGTCTTCCGTATTAAAGATAACTGCTTTAAAATAGGCGGCATCAACTGTTTTTGTCGCGTCAATCTTTTCGCCTTTAAGCGTGTTTCCCACAATTTCCGCCACTACTGAAGGGCAGTTGCAGTGATATTCGTCGTAGCAATCTTTATCGTGTTTTCTTTCCCAAACAACTTCCTGCGCGGGTTTCTGGGGTTTTACGGCTTCGTTAACGCAAGGGCCTGTGTGTGAGGCATTGCAGTGGTAGCGATCTTCCGCTCCGCATCTGGGGCATTTGCCTGTTGCGCCTTCAAGGGGCAGGTTTTGGGAAGGAGCGTCGTAGTCAACTATATAAGCAAGTTCTATGGCTTCCACCTGCGCGGCTACAAACGTGGTTTCTTTTCCGTTTATTGTTACATGTGCTATCAGTTCAACGGGTGCATGAGGGTCGTTAGATACAGCGTAAGTGTAGTGCTGTTCTATTTTTACGGAAGCTTTTGTGCCTTTGGGCGCATATAAGCTAAGCACTATATCGCCGTATGTTTGTTTGTCTGTCGCTTTGATGTCTACAGTGGCTTTAAAGGTTTCGTTTGCAAACGCGGGTGTTACAATATCGTCTTTGCTAAACGAATTGCTTGCGATAACCTGCTCGTGTATTTTAACAAAGGTTTCTTGTTTCTGATCCTGCGCTTTTTGCTGCAAGACGGTTTCAATTTTGTTTGATACTTCTTTATTGCCTTCCGCCTTGAAAGCGGGTAAAGCAAAGGCAGAAGATACGGCAAACAAAGTTGTCAAAATTACTATGGTCTGTTTCTTCATTTGTGTCTCCCTTTTTATTTTTTGTTTTCTTTATGGCTGATTATTAAAAAATCTAATTATTTAGCATGCTGATACTTAAATTGTAAAGGTTTCTTTAAGGCTGTGCAAGAGAACTTAGGCCCAGCTCTTTCTGGGCCTTTTGGACTTTAATTTTATACTAAAAAGATTATCGTTAATAATAAGGCGTAAACAGGCGCAGGGCATTGTTTCTAAGACGTTGCATAATAGGCAAATTTTTAGCTTTAATCAATATGGCGGAGGCCTTTTTTTGCTCTGCAAGCAACCTTATCTTTTGGCAAATATCTTTGCTTGCTATTTCTATATTACTTTCAAAATTAAGCCTAAAGCTTCTTTCGTCCCAATTAGACGAGCCTGCAAAAAGCCAAGTATCGTCGGCAATCATAAATTTACTGTGGTCAAAAGGCGCGGGCGTAAGATATATCTTAACGCCTTTTTTTATAAGTCTGTTAAAATTTGCCGCCATAGCCCAGTCCATACCAAATATATTGCTTTTGCGAGGCAGAATTAACTCAACGTTAACCCCGCGCATACTTGCCATTTCCAGCGCGGTAAGTATTGTGTTTTGCGGCAGAAAGTAAGGCGTTACTATCGTCACGCTTTCCTTTGCGCCGTTAAGCGCGGCAAGGTTTATAAGTTCTATTTTGCGAAAGTCATTATCAGGCCCGTCTGGGATAATACGGCAGGCCGTTTGCCCTGCGGGCTGCGGTTTTTGCGTAAAAGCAAGCGGTGTAAAGGATTTTTTGCAGGCAAAGGTCCAATCTTGCAAGAACAATAGTGACATTTGTTCTATAACGGGGCCTTCCACTTTAAATGTAATATCACGCACGGTGTTTTGGGGTTTTGTTTTTAAAAGGTTCCCTTCAGATATATTCATCCCGCCGAAGAATGCCGTTTGCCCGTCGGTAATTAAAATTTTACGGTGATTGCGTAAATTAACAAAAGGCAGGGCAGCCTTTACGGGCAAAAATATGGCATATTGCACGCTGTTTAATGTTTTAAGTTCTTCCGTTATATACGGCTTGCGCCCGCGCGTGCGCCCAACGCCGTCTAAAAGCACTTTAACTTTAGCGCCGTTTTTAACAGCTTTTTTTATGGCGGAGATAAACATTTTTCCCGCTTTATCATTATCAAAAATATAGCTTGCAAGCAGCACTTCTTTTTTTGCGTTTGATATGGCTTCGCACATTGCGGGGTAGGCTTCGTCGCCGTTATTTAGCGGTGTTATATTATTTGCGAGGGAAAAATATTGCGGATGCACATTATATCCCAGCTT
>JAEXBW010000092.1 GCA_023393825.1 Elusimicrobiota bacterium
TTTTTACATAGCTGATTACTATGCCGAACCCGCTTATGTTTATTGTTCCGCGGCGACTTCCAATAGCGACGGGATTGAAATATGCAAAATGTTATCAAACAATGCAACGCCCAGGCAGGATATGGGTACTGCGGGATATTCGCAATATCTTATGGAATAATATTTATATTTTTTTGCAAACAAAAACCCCGCCTGTTGCCAAGCGGGGTTTTTTATATCAAACTTTAGTAAGTTATTTTAAAAGAGCTTTTCTGGAAAGTCTTACCTTACCGTTGTTATCAATCTCTACGACTTTAACTTCTACAATATCGCCAAGCGCAAGAACGTCTTCAACTTTGTTGATTCTCTTCTTGTCGATTTCGGAGATGTGCAATAAGCCGTCTTTACCGGGCAAGAGTTCCACAAAAGCGCCAAAGGGCTGTATGGATACTACTTTACCTTTATAGATTTGATTGACTTCTACGTCTTTAGTAATCAATTCCACTTCCGCTTTAGCCATCTGAAGTTTGGCATCGTTGGCGGCGGCAATTAAAACCTTGCCTGTGTCGTCAATGTCAATTTTAGCTTCTGTAGCTTCGCAGATTCTCTTGATGTTCTTGCCGCCGGGGCCGATTAATGCGCCAATCTTGTCCTGGGGAATCATCATCGTGTAGATTACGGGAGCGTTTTTGGAAATGTTCTTTCTGGGTTCGGGAAGAACGGTGTCCATGTGGGCCATAATGTGCATTCTGCCTCTGGAGGCTTGTGCAATGGCTTTTCTTAAAACTTCAAGGGAAATACCGCTTGCAAGCTTAAGATCCATCTGGAACGCCGTAATACCTTTTTTGGAACCTGTTAACTTAAAGTCCATATCGCCGAGGTGGTCTTCAAGGCCCATAATATCGGAAAGTACTGCATATTTGTCGCCCATTGTGATAAGACCCATGGCAATACCGCTGCACGCGCCTTTCATCGGCACGCCTGCGTCAAAGAGTGATAAGGAACCGCCGCAAACGCTTGCCATTGAGGAGGAACCGTTAGATTCCATAATATCGGAAACGACTCTGATAGTATACGGAAAGTCCGCTTCGCTCGGTAAGAGGGGCAATAATGCTCTTCTTGCAAGTTCGCCGTGGCCGATTTCTCTTCTGCCGGGGCTTCTGTCGGGTTTGCATTCGCCTGTAGCAAAACCGGGGAAGTTGTAGTGAAGCATAAACTTTTCGTCGTAGGTTTCGTCAAGGCCTTCAATCATCTGGGCATCGTCGCCTGTGCCGAGTGTGGCAACGGCTAAAGCCTGTGTTTGACCTCTGGTAAATAAAGCAGAACCGTGAGCGCAAGGCAGTAAACCTACCATAGAGCTTAACGGGCGGATTTCTTCCGTCTTTCTGCCGTCTACGCGGACGCCTTCTTCAACAACCATTCTGCGGGATTCTTCATAAGCAAGCATTTCCATAGCAAAATCTGCATAAGCGCCGCCCTGTTCGGGGTAGGCTGCCGCTAAATCGGCTTTAAAAGCTTCTTTAAGCTGGGCTATGCTTACGTCTCTGGTCTGCTTGTCCATAAAGGCGTGGAGGATTTTTGCAACTTCAGGTCTAAACTTGTTATTTGCGATATCAAGTACTTCCTGAGGCAAAACTTCCGCCTTAAATTCAAATTTGGCTTTGCCTGCTTTTTCTCTTAAATCAAGCTGGGCCTGACAAAGTTTTTTAACTTCGGGCTGGGCTAATTCAATAGCTTTAACCAAAGATTCTTCGTCAACTTCGTGTGCGCCGCCTTCAACCATCATAATGCCGTCAAGCGTACCCGCAATAACCAAATCCATATCGGCTTTTTTGCGTTCTTCGTTTGTCGGGTTGATGATATACTGGCCTTCTACTCTGTTTACTCTTACGCCCGCAACGGGGGTTGTAAAAGGAATGGAGGAGATTACCGTGGCCGCGCTGCTGGCAGCGATGCTTAAAACGTCGCTGTCGTTAATGCTGTCGGAGGAGATTACCATAGCGGTAATGTTTGTTTCACAGGCATAACCTGTGGGGAAAAGCGGGCGCATAGAGCGGTCAATAAGACGGGATGATAAAGTTTCTTTTTTGCTCGGCCTTGCTTCTCTTTTAAAGAACCCGCCCGGTATCTTGCCGGCTGCGTATGTTCTTTCTTTATAGTTGACTGTGAGGGGGACGAAATCTTGTAAACCCGGTTTCTGGTTTTTGTCTGATACTGCCGAGGCAAGTACCATTGTGTCGCCCAAACGCGCAACTACCGTACCGTCAGCTTGCTTTGCGATAAGACCCGTTTCAAACGTAATTGTCTTGCCGCCTATTTCCACTCTGACGCTTTGTATATTGTTTGTTGTCATTGATTATTATTTCCTTAAGTTAAGTTCTTTTGTAACCTGCTGATATTTGGCGAAGTCATTCTTTTTAAGGTAGGATAAAAGTCTCTTTCTCTGACCTACGAGTTTAAGAAGACCTCTTTCACCGGAGAAATCCTTCGGGTTGGTTTTAAGATGGGATGAGATATACTGAATCCTTTCCGTTATCAGGGCAATTTGCACGGCAGGGCTGCCAGTATCTTTATCAGCTGCCTGAAATTTGGAAATAATATCTTTTCTGTCTTTTGTAGTTAATGCCATTATTTTGTACACTTAGATCAATGACTTCATACCGAGTAAAGGCTTCCGCGTTGCGTTAAAAATTATGTCGTACTTAAAACCCTTTACCAAGCAAGAGCCTGACCTTCTCCTTGATTGTTATTTATATCAATATTTCTGATACCTCAATATTATACCAATTTATCAGCTGTTTTTTACTTTATGTTTTGCTGTTGCTGTATTGATATTTTTGCGCTTGGCAAAAAGGTGTGTTGTTCCGCTTTGTAGTAAACGCCCCGCCTGTGGTATTTTTGCCGATTTGGGAATGTCTATAAAATTGTAATTTTTGCGTATCAAAATGTTTGATTTGCCTGATGTAAAAACCGACGGCGGCTACCTTTAAGGCCTCTGTCGGTTTTTACAAGTTATCAAACAGGAAGCAAAAGTTAAATTTTATACTATAGCAGTTGTTTATTGCCGTTGCCTTGCCCTAAACCCCGCTTGCCGATTATTTTAACCGATTTTAAGCGTTTTAAAATTGCATATTTCACGTATCCAAAGCGGCAGATTGTCAGCAGAAAAGATAACAGGTTGTTTTCAACTGGTTTTTGTTATCTTTGCAAGTTGCTGCCGCGGAAGTGAAAATGTGCAATTTTTGCGAATATGAGGGTTAAATAATCGGCAAAAAAAAAGAATAAATTAAATATAAAAATAATCTCAAGCAGATACCCGCAGTACCCTGCCGTCCTTAGGAACGGTATAAATAAAATAAAGCCCGCTATATATCAGCAGGCTTTATCTTTATTTTAAAGGGAAAGGCAGCCTAGGGGTAAAGGCTGCCTTGGAGGGTAAATCGTGCAGACAAGTAAGGGGGGCTTATCTGCTACACTAATAATTTACAAACTATTTTCTTTGTGGTCTAGGGTCAAAGGACCCATAAAATAAAAGTTTTTGGACCTATAACAAAAGATACTATAAGGCCCAGCGGGTTTTTGCTATCCACACGTCGTAAAAAATGTATTTTTTTAAAATGCGGTTCCGCTTTTTACATGCTCAAAGATGCAATAAAAAATATTTCTTAAATTGAAAACATTTGTTTAAAAAAATAATCTTAAATTTATTTTTTAATTTTTGCAAAAAGATAAAAGCTTCACCGTTGCCCTATTATATATAGATTGCTTTATTAAAGTCAATTTAATAGAATACTTTTGTTAGGTATTTTTTATTTGTTGCAGGGGCGCGGCGCGCTCCTGCGGTGTTTTGTTTTAAATAATAACAATGGAGATTGATACTATATGGCACTTAAAAAGAAACCTTTGAAAACGGCCAAAAAAGCTATCGCGGCAAAAAAAGTTGTAAAGCCTGCCAAGAAAGCTGTAAAAACCGTAAAAAAAGCGGCTGTAAAAGCAGTAAAAGCCAAACGTTATGTTTACCATTTCGGCGGCGGCAAAGCTGACGGTAACGGAACGATGAAAGAATTGCTTGGCGGCAAAGGTGCAAACCTTGCCGAAATGGCAGGCCACCCCGCTCTTAAATTGCCCGTGCCTCCCGGTTTTACCATCACAACAGAAGTTTGCACATACTACTGGGATAACAAAAAAAACTACCCCGCCACATTAAAAGCGGAAGTAGAAAAAAATCTTAAAAAAGTTGAAGCCGAAACAGGTAAAGTATTCGGTTCCAAAACAAATCCTTTGTTAGTTTCCGTACGCTCTGGCGCAAGAAGCTCCATGCCAGGTATGATGGAAACCATTCTTAACGTCGGTTTGACGATGGAAACCATACCCGGTATGATTGCCAAAACAGGCGATGAACGCTTTGTATACGACGCCTACCGCCGCCTTATTATGATGTACTCCGACGTTGTTATGGAAAAGGCCGCAGGCATTGAACCTAAAGACGAAAAAGGCATCCGCAAAATTTTAGACGAAATAATGGCCGAATTAAAAGCCAAAAAAGGTTATAAATCCGATACCGATATTACGGCAGCGGAATTAAAAGACCTTTGCGTTACCTTTAAAGCAACGGTTAAAAAAGTACTCGGTAAAGATTTCCCCGACAGCCCCGAACAGCAGCTCTGGGGCGCAATCGGCGCGGTTTTTGCCTCTTGGAACGGCAAAAGAGCCATTGCTTACAGAAATATTGAAAACATTCCCCACAGCTGGGGTACAGCCGTAAACGTACAGACAATGGTATTCGGTAATATGGGCAATAACAGCGCCACTGGCGTTGCTTTTACCAGAAACCCGGGTAATGGCGACAGCCATTTCTACGGCGAATACCTTGTTAACGCTCAGGGCGAAGACGTGGTAGCCGGTATCAGAACTCCGTGTCCTATTAACCAATGGTCTACTTCAGGTCATGGCGATGACAGCGCTTCTTTAGTCAAAGTTATGCCTAAAGCATATAAAGAACTGGACACCATACAAAAACGCCTTGAAAAACATTACAGAGATATGTTGGATATCGAATTTACGATTGAAAACCAACGCCTTTGGATGTTACAGTGCCGCGTCGGCAAGAGAAACGGTATTGCCGCGGTACAAATTGCCTTGGACATGGTAAAAGAAAAACTTATTACCAAAAATCAGGCAGTTGTTCGCGTTACGCCCGCCCAGTTGGACGAACTTTTGCACCCTATCGTAGACCCTAAAGCCGAAGCCGTAAACAAACCCATAGCCAAAGGTTTGCCCGCGGGTCCCGGCGGCGCATGCGGCTGCATAGTATTTAACTCCGCAGATGCCATTGCCGCAAAGAAAGCCGGCAAAGAATGTATTATGGTTCGCGAAGAAACCAACCCCGAAGACGTTGAAGGTATGCGCGCTGCGCAGGCCATTTTAACGGCCCGCGGCGGTATGACTTCCCACGCTGCATTAGTCGCACGCGGCTGGGGTAAATGCTGCATCGTAGGCTGCAGTGATATAGAAATTGATATGACTGCCCGCACAATGACGGTTGGCGGCAAAACCTTTAAAGAAGGCGACTTCCTTACCTTAAACGGTACGAGAGGTTTAGTCTACGGCGGTAAAATCGGTATGTTAGACGCAGCCGAAGGCAATAAAAACCTTACCGAATTCCTTAAAATCTGCGACAGCGTTAAAAAGCTTGGCGTACGCGCCAATGCCGATACCGCAGCAGACGCGGAAAAGGCAAGAGCTTTTGGCGCGCAGGGCATCGGTTTGTTCCGCATAGAACATATGTTCTACGGCGCAAATTCCGAAAAGCCTTTGTTCGCTTTAAGAAAGATGATTCTTTGCGATACAACCGAAGCAAGAGTTGCGGCTTTAAACGAAATCTTCCCGTTTATGAAAGCGGATATTAAAGCCACATTAAAAGCTATGGCGGGTTTCCCCGTAACCATACGTTTAATGGATCCTCCCTTGCACGAATTTATCCCGCACAGCACGGACGCTATTAACGCTATTTGCAAATCTTTAGGCATTAACGCGGAACAGTTTGAAAAACGCGCCGAATCCCTTAAAGAAAGCAACCCGATGATGGGCCACAGAGGTATCAGACTTGGCGTAACCTATCCCGAAATTACGGAAATGCAGGTTCGCGCTATTTTTGAAGCCGCTATGGAACTTTCAAAAGAAGGCGTAAAAGTATCGCCCGAAATTATGATACCCGTTGTTTGCGACGAAAAGGAAATCACCAACCAAAGACCTATTATTGACGCAGTTTACAAAGAAGTAAGCGCCAAATACGGCAAGAAACTTGCCTACACGGTTGGTACGATGATTGAAATCCCCAGAGCGGCCATCAATTCCGCAAAGATTGCTGCCGTGGCGGATTTTTACTCCTTCGGTACAAACGACTTAACACAGATGACCTTCGGCTTCTCCCGCGACGATATCGGCGGCTTTGTCCCCGACTATCTTGAAAAGGGCGTTTTGCCTGCCGACCCGTTCCAGATTCTGGACCAGGAAGGCGTGGGCTTCTTAATCCGCCATGCGGTAAAAGAAGGCAGAAGCGTAAAAGACCATCTTAAAGTTGGTATCTGCGGCGAACACGGCGGTGAACCTTCCAGCGTGGAATTCTGCCACAGAGAAGGTTTTAACTACGTGTCTTGCTCTCCTTTCCGTGTGCCTATAGCCCGCTTAGCTGCGGCTCAGGCTCAGGCGAAAGACGAAGCAAAGAAAAAGAAATAAGTTTAAGTAAGTAAACACAAAATCCCCCGACGATGTTGTCGGGGGATTTTTTTGTCTGCATTGTAAAAGCGATTCTGTTGAAACTATATGATTTTATATATTTTTACTGCTATAATTATACCACTTGACAGCATAGGTCCAAGGGCCTATTGCACTACAGGCCTAAAGACTCTGTCTACTATTGCTTTCGTTTGATAGATTAAACATATGGACTGTTGCCTTATATGAATTTATTGGTCCGCCGATTTTTTATGATTAAGTTGTAAAAATGTGTTTTAAAAATTTTATCCGTTTATGATACATATCCAGAGGTTTTATGAATAATTTATTGCGATTAAGTTATGCCAAAGTATTGCCGCTCACGCTTGCTTTTTTTATTTTGTTTAATATAACGACGGATGCAGTAGCTCAAAGTTTTAATTTATCTGATCAAACTCAAGCCCACTATAAAACATTTACCTATACCAATAATCCTAAACCTTCTTTTAATCTTCAAGAAATATATAAAAAAGAGGCTGAAGCTAAAAACAAACTTCAGTTGGCGTACAACAAAAAACAGGCGGAAGAAAAAAAATCCGCAGACGCGCTTAAAGCCGCCTATAAATTCAATCCTTTTGATAAGACTGGTTATTTAGCGCAGGGCCAATGGGTT
>JAEXBW010000100.1 GCA_023393825.1 Elusimicrobiota bacterium
TGAACATCTCGGCCTTGATATGAGAGCGGCAAAGGTAGCCGTAGTTACCGAAGCTCTTGCAAAGGAACACTACGCCAATTTGGCGGGAACGCCCTTTTTAGATAATGTGGTGCTGTTTATGCGCGGCACATTTAACGCTATAGAAGACCACCGCGTTTACGCTTTTGTTTATCAGGGCGAAGACGCTATTAATAAAGTACGCGCGGCAATAGGCGCGACAGACCCTTCCAAAGCGGAACCCTCCACAATACGCGGCGCATTTGGCGCGTTTAAAAACGGCGTTATGCAAAATTGCGTACACGCTTCAGGCTCTGCTGAGGAAGCGGAAAGAGAAATTGCGCTTTGGTTTAAAGCGGAGGAAGTTTTAAAATGAAGTTAAAACCCGCTTTCCTTTTATTTTCGCTGCTTTTATCTTCCGCTCCCGTTTTTGCCCAGCAGGCAATAACGCTTACAACGGAAGATAACTGGAAGTTAGCCGCAAATTATTACCCTTCTCAAAACGGTAAGGCGGTTATACTTTTGCACGATATAGAAAGGAAGAAAGAAGACTTTTCCTCTTTCGCGGCTAAATTGGCGGAATCTAAATACGGCGTTATTGCGCTTGATATGCGCGGCCACGGACAAAGCACAACTTTAGGCGTACAAAAAGATTTTAAAAAAACAGGCACAGATAACGAGTTTAACCAAATGGTGCGCGATGTTAACAGCGCGGTTGCCTTTTTGCAAACAAAAGGCGTCGGCATAGATGATGTTTACCTTTTGGGCGCGGGACTTGGCGCAAACGTGGCGGCAAAGTCTTTAATCTTCAATCAAAACGCGGCTGGTTTAATTTTGCTCACGCCCTCTTTAAAAGCCAGAGATGTGCTGGCAATGAACGGGCTTAAACTTTACAAAAACCCCGTGCTTGTTGCGGTTTCCGCAGAGGACAGAAAAGCCTTTATGGAAGCAAGCTTTATAAGAAACGCGGCCTTTTTATCTTCTGGCGAAGGCAAGGTTACCTTTTTAACCGCGTACGATAAAAGCGGCGCGGAAATGCTGGATAAATATTTTACTTACAGCGTTTTGCAATGGCTTTATACGCCCGCCTTACCGCAAATAAAACCGGACGCGGCGGAAGGGCAGGCCGAGCCTGCGCTTGACCCGATAGCAACACAAGGCGTGCAGGAATTACCTGCGCCAAGCGTATTGCAAGACCAAAACCAAGCATCAGTACCGCAGCAGGACGGCGCAAAAGCAACTTCCGTAAAAGTTGTTCCCTCTGACGGTATTACAATATTATAAAAGGCGAATGCTTTATGAAAAAACAGCTTTTAAGCCCTACGGAACAAATAAATAAAAATACGGCAAACTTAGACAGACTTCCAATCAACAAAATGGTTGACGTTATGTATAAAGAAAGTATTTGGGCCGCAACCTGCGTAAATAAAGCCGCCCCCGCCATTGCGCGCGCCGTTAAAGAAGTTGAAGCCGCTTATAAAAGAAATTCCAAAATAATTTTTACGGGCGCGGGAACAAGCGGCAGGCTTGGCGTGTTGGAAGCCGTGGAATGCCCGCCTACGTTCAGCGTTCCTTTTACCTTATTTACTCCGCTTATAGCTGGCGGTAAAAAAGCAATTTTTAAAGCCGTTGAAGGTGCGGAAGATAATGCCGAACTTGGTGCAAAAGACTTTTTGAAAGCCGCAAAAAAAGGCGACATATTAATAGGCATCGCCGCCAGCGGCAACACGCCTTATGTACAGGGCGCGCTTGAAGCCGCAAAAAAAGCGGGACACAAAACAATTTTAGTGGCGTGCAACCAAAACGCTAACAGGAAAAATGCCGATATTTTTGTATATCTTCCCACAGGCGCGGAAGTGGTATCAGGCTCCACCCGTTTAAAGGCTGGTACCGCCACAAAAATTGCGCTTAATATGATAACCACTCTTGCAATGGTGCGTTGCGGAAAAGTTTACAAAAATTATATGGTGGACGTTAAAGCCAGCAATTTAAAACTTAAGGCGCGCGCCGCCAGACTGATTTGCCAAATAACAGGCGTGGACGAAGATACCGCCCAAACGCTTGCCAAAGAAACAAAATATAATGTTAAAGCTGCCGTGGTAATGGTAAAACTCGGCATAGACCAAAGCGAAGCTTTGGCATTGCTTAAAAAACATAAAGGATACTTAAGCAAGATTATAGAATGACAAAAAAAACAAACCTCGCTCTGGGACTTATGAGCGGCACCTCCGCCGACGGACTGACAGTGTGCCTGTTTGATGTGCCCCAAAAAAAGGTTGTTTGTTTTAAAAATTACCGCTACTCCAAAACTCTCCAAAATAAAATATTAAACGCAGTAAATTACACAACGCCTCAACTCTCTTACCTTAACTTTGAGCTTGGCCGTATGTACGCGCAAAAGGTAAAACAATTTTTAAAAGAATTTAAAATAAACGCAAAAGATATTGCGGTAATAGGCTCGCACGGGCAAACGGTTTTCCACAACCCGAGCGCAAAAATACCAAACACTTTACAGATAGGCGAAGGCGCTTTTTTGGCGCAGGAAGTTAAAATCCCCGTCGTGTGCAACTTCCGCCCCGCAGATATGGCGGCAGGCGGCAGCGGCGCGCCTTTAATACCCGCGTTTGATAGTTTCCTCTTTGGGCAAAAGCACCCCGCAATGCTGCTTAATATAGGCGGTATTTCCAATGTCGCGCTGACGGGTAAAAACATAAAAACTTTCGGCTATGATATCGGCCCGGGTAATGTAATGATAGACGCGGCTGTTACCTTGTTAAGCAAAGGCAAAAAAACATTTGATAAAGACGGCGCGCTTGCCGCCAAACATAAACCAGACACAAAAAAAGCCAATGAACTTTTAAAGTTTTTTAGCACTCGTAACACTCCGATTTCCTTGGAAAGAAGCGTGTTCGCGGAAGGCTTTATAAACAAATATTTCCCGCAAATTAAGCAGGAAGATATTGCAACAATAACATATCTTACCGCACTTGTTATTGCAACTTCCCTTAAAAAATTTATATTAAGTAAGTATAGGGCAAAAAGCTTAATAGTTTCGGGCGGCGGGGTTTATAACAAAAATCTTATGCTGCATTTGGCGGAACTGTTAAAAGAAGTTAAAGTTATCAGCCTTAAAGAAGCAGGCCTGCACCCTATGGCAAAAGAAGCCGCCGCATTTGCCTATTTTGCTTGGTGTACAATAAATAAAATACCGTGCAGCTGCCCGCAGGCAACGGGCGCAAAACGCAAAGTGATTTTGGGCAATATAATATTACCATGAATATAAACCGCATAATACACCCCGGCTTTTGGTTTGGCAAAAGCGACATAAAGGAAGCCATAGAACTTGCTAAGGCGGGCGTGGGCGGTTTTTGCATTTACTTTGGCACAAGGCAAGATGTTTTGGAACTTACCAAAACACTGCAGGCGCATGCCCCGCGCAAACTTTTAATAAGCGCAGATTATGAATACGGCCTCGGCCGCTGGCTTAAAGATGCTCCGCTTTTGCCTTCCAATATATCTTTGGGTGCGGCGGGCAACCCCGATTTTGCTTATAAGAAAGGTTATATAACCGCCTGTCAGGCGCGCACCTTGGGCGTTAACTGGGTGTTTGCGCCCGTGGTGGACCTTGCCGATACTCCGCAAAACCCTATCGTAAACACACGCTCTTTTGGCGCGGACCCTAAACTGGTTTCCAAACTTGCGCGCGCTTTTATGTTGGGGCTGGAAGACGGCGGCTGCCTTAATACTTTAAAGCATTTCCCCGGCCACGGCAGCACGCAAAAAGATTCCCATTTAACATTGCCCGCAATCAACAAAACTTTGGCGGAGTTGGAAAGCCACGAACTTATCCCGTATCGCGATCTTATAACAAAAGCAGATTCAATTATGGTGGCGCATCTTAAAATAAATTCTTGGGATTCTTCCGCCCCTACATCATTTTCTCACAAAGTTATAACGGATTACCTTAGAAAGAAAATGCACTATAAAGGCCTTATAATAACCGACGCTCTTGTGATGAAAGCGACTGGCGGCCTTAACCCCGTTGACGCTTTTAAGGCGGGCGCGGATATATTGCTTTGCCCCGATAATCCCTTAGAACTTATAAAAACGCTTAAGCAGGAAATAGAAAAAGATAAAACATTAGTTTCGCGCGCGGTGGAAGCGATAAGCGCGCAGGAAATGCTTTTAGCCAAACTTAATGCCATAAACGATATACCCTGCAAAGACCCTTGGGCTAATGAATGTTTGTCCCAAACCGCGGCAGAAAGCGGTATAGCTTCCCTCGGCAATAATGCTGTTTTTGAAAAGGGCGATACGGTGTACTATTTGGAGCCTGATATTTACCCCGCGACAGATTTTAAAGCAAATGCCCTGCTGGCAAGACTTAAAGAAAACGGTATTAACATACTACCTTATGACTGGAAGCTTGTGGATAATCTTATTATATCCACCTTCTCAAACTATGCGGCCTTCAGCGGACATATAAACTTTACCGCAGAGCAAAAAGAACTTGTACAAAAAGCTGTTGCGGCGGCGCAAAAATCCGCTTTAATAAGTTTTGGCAGCCCTTTTGTTAATTTAGGTATTTCCAACTTAGACAGGTTTTTAATGGCAGGCACGCAGACCGATATTTACCAAACAGTCTGCGCCGATATTTTAACGGGCAAAGCCAAAGCAAAAGGACAAATGCCCGTATAACCGCGTAAATCCTGAAGAACACCCCCTCTTTTTAGTAAAATATATATATGACAGATAAAGACCAAGGCGTAACCGTTGCCGCGGGTGCGGGCTTTTGCCCCGGAGTTAAAAAAGCCATAGACTGCGTTTTGGAGCTTGAAGCCGCAGGTAAAAAACCCGTATACACCATCGGCCCGCTTATACACAACAAGCAGGTAACGGATTCTTTAGAAACCAAAGGCATAACCGCAATAGAAACTTTAGACCAGGCAAAAGATAAAAACGGCGTGCTTGTAATTCGCGCGCACGGCATTACGCCCGACTTTCAAAAAGAAGTGGAAGCGCAGGGTATGAAGGTTATAGACTCCACCTGCCCTCTGGTAAAAAAAGTCCATAATGTTATAGCGCAGTACGCACAGCAAGGTTATGACACGGTTATCGTTGGCGACGCGGGCCATGCGGAAGTAACAGGCCTTTTAGGCTACACGCAAGGCAAGGGCTGCGTTGTAGCGGACGCGGCGGAAGCGCAAAAATTACCCCCTTTTAAAAAAGTTAATATAGTGGCGCAAACCACGCAGAAAGAAGAAACCTTTTACGCCGTTGCGGAAATTATAAAAAGCAAAGCCGAAGTTTGCGAAATTTCAAATACAATCTGCCAACCCACAAAACAACGCCAAAAAGAAACTTTGGAAATGGCTAAAAATGCCGACCTTGTTATAGTTGTAGGCGGCAGACACAGCGCAAATACTGCGCGCTTGGCCAAACTTTGCGGAGAGCTTTGCAAAAAAGTTATCCACGTGGAAAATGAAGAGGAAATTAATAGGGAAGACGTACTTTCCCCCAAAAAGATTTTTATAACCGCTGGCGCGTCCACCCCCAACTGGGTTATTGATAATGTTTCCACAAAGGTTAAAAATTTAAGGAAAGAAAATAAATCTTTCTCTTCCGCGCTGGATAATATTTGGGCTTTTATAATAAAAAGTTCTATATTTACATCATTCGCCGCGGTATCTTTAACCTATGTAAGTTTAAAGTTGCAAGGCTCAAAGAGCGACCCTTACTTATATGTTTTAAGTTTCCTTTTTATACTTTGCCTTACGCTTACAAACAAGGGTAAAAGCGAAGGTTATTTTTACAACACAAAACCTTTTTATACCGTAACGGCAATTTGCGCAACTTTAGCGGCAATAATAGCGTTTAAATATAATGCGGCGGTTTATGTTCCCACATTATTCTTTTTGACGCTGGGCATAATATACCCGTTCCGCCACAAGTTTAAACACTTTGCAAGCTTGCCGGGGACAAAAGATATTTTGACGGCTTTAGGCTGGTGTTTTGTGTGTGTTTATGTTCCCGCCGCCGCGCAGGGTATGCTGCTTAGAAAGGCTGTTTGGTTCGCCTTTGCTTATGGCACATTACTGGTTTTTATCCGCTCGGTAATATTAAATATGGGTACTGAATATAAAGATATAATACTTGGCAAGGAAAGTTTTTATAAAGCCTTCGGCATAACAAAAACAAAGATAGCCATATCCGCCATAGTGCTTGCGCTTACGGCGGTATTAATAAAATTGCTTTTGATGGGTTGGAAGGTTAAATTAGTTTCAGTATTACTTTTGGGCCATGTTTATACGGTGGCAACAGCGGTTTATTTTTACTCCCGCAAAGTGCCGCGCAACACGGCAAACGAAACTATTATAGACGGTCAATTTTATTTACTTGCCGCACTTTCTTATATAGCCGTAAATTTATTGTAAGGAGCAAAGAATGAAACTCAGAAGAATAGGCGTACTTACCGCTGGCGGGGACTGCCCCGGATTAAACGCCGTTGTACGCGGTGTGGCCAAACACGCCCTTAAAAACGGTATAGAAGTATTGGGGTTTAAAAACGGTTTTGACGGACTTGTAAGAAACCAGTTTATAGAATTAGATGATAAAGCCGTATCGGGCATATTAACGCGCGGCGGCACAATACTGGGTACAAGCAATATAGCCAATCCTTTTAAATATACTTTACCGCCCTTAGGCTCTGTAGAAGAACCTAAAGATGTTTCAAGCGCGGTATTACACACGATAAAGGTAAACAAACTTGACGCGATTGTAACCATAGGCGGGGACGGCACATTATCAATGTCCCAAAAGTTTATAGAGATGGGCGTGCCGATAGTAGGCGTACCCAAAACTATTGATAACGACCTTTCCGCGACAGATTTTACTTTCGGCTTTGATTCCGCTTTAAGCATAGCCACCGAAGCGGTTGACAGAATACACACCACGGCGGAGTCCCACCACCGCGTGATGATACTTGAAACTATGGGCCGTTACGCGGGCTGGATTGCCCTGCGTGCGTGCATAGCCGGCGGCGGAGACGTCTGCCTTATACCGGAAATACCTTACAGCGACGAAGCTATCATTGAAGCTATAGAAAGCAGACAGCTTAAAGGAAAAACCTTCAGCATAATAGTAGCCGCTGAGGGCGCAGTAAACGAAAAGGGCGAAATGGCGGTACAAAAAACCGTCGCTTCCTCCACAGACCCCATAAGGCTCGGCGGCATAAGCAGCCGCATAGCCGCTATGTTGGAAGAAAAGCTTCAGGTAGAATGCCGCGTAGTGGTATTAGGCCACTTACAGCGCGGCGGCACGCCCACTGCTTTTGACAGATGGCTTTCCACCCGTTTCGGCACGGAAGCCGTTGAACTTTTGCTGCAAGGCAAAACAGGATATATGGTGGCCCTGCGCGGTACGGATATTGTAAGCGTACCCATAAAAGACGCAGTAGCGCAGTTAAAGCGCGTAGACCCCAAAGGCGAAGAAGTCCGCACCGCGTTAAACGTGGGAACAAGCTTCGGCTCGCCCATAATAGGATAAAAAAATGGAAAGAATAGAAAAAGGCGAACTTATTTTTGGTATACACCCGATAAGAGAAATATTAAAAAGCCGCAAGCGTCAGGTTTTACAGCTTTATATAATAGAAAACAAAGCCGTAAACAGACAGGTGGAAGAAGTTATCCGCCTTGCAAAAACAAATAACGTAAAAATTAAAAGCATTGAAGAACGCCTTATGGATAATCTTACCAACGGCGCAAATCACCAAGGCGTTGTTGCGCGTGTGGAACCGCTTAAAACAATGCGCCTTACCAATGCTATCTTTGAAGTCGCGGGAAATAAAAAAGAACTCTGGCTTGCTATTGACGAAGTTACAGACCCGCAAAATTTAGGCTCTATGTTAAGAAGCGCGGCCTGCTTAGGTTTTAGCACGGTAATCTTGCCGCAAAGACGCACAGTTGGCATAACCGCCACCGTGCATAAAGTTGCCTGCGGCGCCTTGGAAACCTTAAGGATTGTTGAAGTTACCAACCTTAACACCGCCCTCTTAGACCTTAAGGACGAAGGCTTTTGGATTTATGGCGCGGATATGGAAGGCAAAAACATACAACAGGTTGACTATGCCTACCCCGCCGTTCTTGTAATAGGATCTGAAGGCACAGGCGTAAGAGAAAAGACAAAAGAACACTGCGACGAGGTTGTAAGCATTCCTCAGCAGGGCGGAGTAAGCAGCTTAAACGCGTCTTCCGCCGCGGCGATTATAATGTACGATATGTACAGCAAATCACTGCCCAAGAAATAAGCTTTAAAAGACAAACAAAAAAGCCCTTTCGTTTGAAAGGGCTTTTTTTATGCGCCGTAAATGTTTAAAGCAGCAACTTTGCTCTAAGGCCGAAGGCAAAATCTGTATGAGCGCTTCTCTCATTATCTTCCGCCGTCGCGTAAAGCAATGCGCCAAGCCTTGAGGGCCAAGGGTTAATGTCAATTCTTGCTGTAGCATATTTGCTGTTCCAGTCATCATCGCGTTTTGCGTTAAAAACTTTATACCCGCCTTCCGCGCCTATGCCGAAAAAGTCAAACACGTCAAAAATTATAAAGGCCTTGGCTTCCGTATTAACCATATCTTTATAACCATAACCCATATTGGAATCAAGGTCCCAATACGATACATTGCCTATCGCGCCTATGGAAAGGGCCTTTAAATCCACCCCCGCGCGAAGCACGCCCGTATATTTATTTGCGCCGTCGGCTACGCCGCCTTCGGCAAGGTTATCAAAAGAGTCAAATTCACTTTCCGCGCCAAGGTCTAACTTTACGATATTGTCCAAAATCCTAAAATATGCAAAAGCGCCGGGGTTGGTAAAATCGTCCCTTTTAGGCGTTTCTTTGGAAAGGTAAGCATAACCCGCATAACCGCCAAGCTGAAGCCTGTCGGAGGCATTATAAGAAACTAAAGCCTTGTAAAAATAACTGTCTTTAAGGCCGCTGCTGTCGTCCTTAAACACAGCCTCCGCGTCAAAGAGGAACTGGCCTTCCTCTGGCATATAGATCGGATTGGTTATTGCAAGCGCATGGCCCCACATAGCCGCGCTGCACAGCACAAAAGCTGCCAAAATCAATTTTTTCATCACTTTCTCCTATACAAAAAAATTATTAGCTTGACTATATTTAAGCAAAAATTGATGTAATTTTGTATTATATTTAAGAGGGCTTCGGCCCTTATTTTTTCTTAGGAATTATCATGTACCTTAAAGCTATTGAAATTATCGGTTTTAAATCTTTCGCAGACAAAGTAAGGCTTAACTTTGAACCGGGCGTATCTTGTATTGTCGGGCCGAACGGCTGCGGCAAGTCAAACGTCATAGATTCCGTACGCTGGGCGATAGGCGAAATGTCCTGGAAGTCCTTGCGCTCGGCCTCAATGGTAGATATTATCTTTAACGGTACCAAAAAACGCCCCCCGCTCAACATGGCGCAAGTCAATATGATTTTTGATAATTCCTCGCGCAAATTACCCATAGATTTTAACGAAGTTACCGTATCGCGCAAAATATACCGCTCGGGCGAAAGCGAATACTTTTTAAACCGCGTCCAATGCCGCCTTAAAGATATAAGGGAAATGTTCCTTGATACAGGCATCGGAGGGGAAGGCTATGCGATTATAGACCAAGGCTCCGTATCACAAGTATTAAGCGCCAGCCCCGAACAACGCAGAGAGATGTTTGAAGAAGTTGCAGGCGTTTCCAAATATAAAGCCAAGCGCGACGAAGCGCAGCGCAAACTGGAGCGCGTGGATATTGATATCGCACGCTTAAGCGACACCTTAGTTCTTTTAGAAGAACAAATTAAAAAATTAGACAGCGAAGCCAGAAAAGCAAAACTTTACCAAAAATACAGAGAAGAACTTAAAGAAAGCGAAATTGCCCTTTCTTTAGAAAACATTAAAGAACACGAAACGCACATAAACGCCGCGCAGAGTGAACTGGAACCTATACTTAAGAGGATAGAAGATTCTTCCGCCTCAATTTCCGCCGTGGAAGGCGAAGTCGCCGCGATGGACTTAAACCTTACCCACAAGCAAAAAGAATTAAACGAATTTAACGAAAAGATTGCCTCCGACAAATACCAAATCGGCCTGTTGGAAGGCGCAATAAAGAACTGCGATAACCTTTCGCAGGAATTAACCCTACAGGTAAAAAGTTCTAAATACGAAGAGGAAATAAGCAAAAAACGCCTTAGCGAACTTGCCCCCGCCATAGAAACCATAAAGCAAAAACTGGCGCAGGCGCAAGCCGCATTGGCACCTTTACAGGAAAGCTATAACAAGCAGTACGAGCTTGTCCGCCAGAACGAGCAGGCATTACGCGCCGCGCAGAAAGAATACGAAGAAGCAAGCTTTAATTTAATGAGCTTTTCCCAGCGCGAAGCCGAACTTGCAGGCAAAATAGCTTTGGAAGAATCTTCCCTCTCGCACGAAAATAACAATCTTATCAATATAGAGCGCACCATACAGGCGCAAAGCGCGCAAAGCGAAACTCTTAAAAAAGAAATAGAAGACTTAACCGCTTCCGTCGCCGCCAAAAAATCCGCGCTTGATAAAATGCGCCAAGACCAGCAGGACGCGGAAGAAACCCGCGCCGCGCTTGTGCTGCAAAAACAAACTTTAAACGATAAATCCAGCCAGTTAAATGCCAAAAAAGCCGCCCTTAACACCAAGATGCAAATGATACAAACGCAGGGCCGCAACGACCCTTACTGGGTAGGCACAAAACTGGTGGAAGAAAGCAAAGCGCAGGGCATTAAAGGCACCTTAAGAAAGCACATTAAGTTCCCCGCCTCCGCCGCTTTGAATGTGGAAGAAGCCTTCGGCAAATATTTGGATTCCGTAATTTGCGCCGATATACAAAGCGCGCAAAACGCCATAAAACTTTTGGAAGCCAACGGCAAAGCCAGATGCCGCTTTATAATTTTAAACGCAGTTCCCGCCGTAAGGGAGGGCAAGAGTCTTTCGGCCGAAGCGTCATCTTTAAAAGACAGCATTAAATATCCCGCCGAGTTGGAAAACCTTATAAACTATTTAACATCCGCCTACAGCGCGCAAGACGGGCAGGTGTACGGCAGTTTTTGGCTATCGGGCGGCGCAAAAGACGTAAAATCTCCCGAAGCTTATTGGGGCGAAGAAGAAACCGCCAAAGAAGAGCTTTCCGTAGTGGCGCAGCAGGAGCAGGACCTTAAAAAAGAACTTACATTAAACCTTGAAGACTCCGCAAAAAGCGAAGAAGGCATAAAGCTTTTGCGCACGAAATATCAAGAAGAAGCGCTTGCCCTTAACTCCCTGCAAAACAATTTAAATAACAGGCAGAGAAACTTAAACGAAATTAAAAACGCTGGCGAAAACCTTGCCAAAAACAAGCAGGATATTTTGGCCAGAATGGAAGTTAAAAAACAAAATGCCGCTAACCTTAAAAACAATTTAACCGCATTAACACAGCAACACGAAGAAGCCAAAAAAACCGTGGAAGCCGTCCGCCAAAAACGTACCGCGCTTGAACAGCAGGAACAACAGTTAAAGGCGGAAATAGAAAAATCAAACGCCGCGCTTTACGAAGCTAAGATTAAAAAGAATAACCTTGAGCTTGACCTTAAAAGTACCGAAAGCGAAAGCATTACGCTTAGCGAAGCGGACAAAAAACGCGCGGACCAAATATTAAAATCTAACGAGAGAATTGCCGCCTTAAACGCGGAAAAACTTTCTAACGAAGCCAAGCTTGCCGCGCAGCGCGACAGCCTTGCCTCACTTGAACTGGCAGAAAATAAATTACGCACGGACCTTAATATAATTAAGACGGATTTTGACGCAAAAAATACAATCTTGGGCAAGCATAAAACAACCGTAAACGAACTTACCATAAAAGCCCACGACTTAGAAAACACTTTAACCAATCACCGCCGCCAAAAAACGGCCATAATAAATAACCTGCTGGAATCTTGGAACACAACCCCGCAGGAAGCGCAAATGAAGTTTGGCGATAAGCAGGTGGATATAGAACGCGTTAAGATGATGCGCAAACGTATAGAAAATATGGGAGCGGTAAATATGACCGCGCCAGAAGAATACGACGCCTTAAGCCAGCGCAATGAATTTTTAAGAAAACAAATACAAGATTTGGAAAATGCAAAGAGAGATCTTAAAGCGGCAATAACCAAAATTAACTCCACCACTAAAGAGAACTTTAAATATACATTTGAACAAGTGCGTATGCACTTTAAAAATATTTATCAAACTCTTTTTGTTGGCGGCGAGGCAGAACTTGCCCTTACCGACCCCGATAATCTGTTGGAAACTGGCATAGATATTATCGTACAGCCGCCGGGTAAAAAGTTATTAAGCATTTCCGCGCTTTCGGGCGGGGAAAAGGCTTTAACGGCAGTTTCTTTATTGTTTGCGTTTTTCAACCACAACCCTTCGCCTTTCTGCATTTTGGACGAAGCCGATGCCCCGCTGGACGAGGCTAATGTGGAACGTTTTGTAAACCTTATTAAAGAATTTTCCAAAAAGACGCAGTTTATCGTCGTAACGCACAATAAACGCTCTATGGAAGCGGCCCAAATGCTTTATGGTATAACGATGGAAGAGCATGGTGTTTCTAAGGTATTATCGCTTAACCTTAAGGAAGAAGACGCCGCTACAAAAGAACTTGTGGAAGCAGCCGCGGCTTAGGGCAAAACGCGGGGAACAGTTTTCTGTGTGCTTAAATATTTTGCTTTACAAAATGTTTTATAGGTATAATATCGCAAGCCGTGTGCATACAGGATTTTTATGAAATATGCCATACTTTCAGACATACACTCAAATTATGAAGCGCTTAAGGTCTGCCTGAAGAAGTTTGAAGAAATAGGCGTGGACGCTTACGCCTTCTGCGGGGACCTTATCGGCTATGGCCCCGACCCGGAAGAATGCACGCAAGCAGTAAAAAAACTTAAAAATTTAATACCCGTAATGGGCAACCACGATATGAGCCTGTTTAGGGAAGATTTTTTTAACTGGTTCAGCGATTACGCAAAAGAATCCATACGCTACACTCAAGCGCAACTTTCCGACGAATCCAAAAAATTTATTTACTCCTTTCCGTCGCAGTACCACGGTAAAGATTTTTGCATGGTACACGGTTCTTTTTTAGACCCGTTCCGCGATTATCTTTTATCGGCGGAGCAGTTTATATTAAACTTAGATAAATGGCAGGGCAGCGTGTGCTTTGTGGGCCACAGTCATGTGCCTTTTATTATGAGTTACAAAAATAACCGTATGCCGCAGATAGACGTATTTTTAGGTTCTGATGTTACTATAAAAATGTTACCCGGCTTGCGTTATATGATTAACCCCGGCTCTTTGGGCCAGCCGCGCGACACAAATATTATGGCCTCCATCGGCATTTACGATTCCACAGAACACACTTTCCGCCTTATCCGCCTGCCGTATGATATAGAGGCCGTGCAAAAGAGGATGGAAAAAACAGGATTACCTTCAATTCTATCCACCCGTCTTAAAAAAGGCACATAATTAAATATTCAACGGAGGAATATGCCAAGAAACGGATTTACCTTAATAGAACTTTTAGTTGTGGTTCTGATAATAGGCATACTCGCAGCCATAGCTTTGCCGCAGTACGAGAAGTCTGTATTAAAATCGCGCGCCTCAACGGTTCAGGCTATGATTGCCTCTCTTGCCTCTGCTAACGAAAGGCATTATCTGGCAACAGGTGCATACACAAATAAAACTGCAGACCTTGATATTTCCATGCCTGATTATGACAAAAGCTATCTGGCGGTTTGCTCGGTATCTTTATTTGGTTCATATTGCAATATGAAAGACGGCAGTGGGCTTTTGGTTCAGCTGGCACATTATTACGATAATATAGATAATGCCGCAGTAAAGGGAAGAATCGTATGTTCCCCACTGACTTCGCCAAATGCGCACAAAACCTGCCAAACTTTAACAGGCAAAACCGCCCAGGACGATGGGAGTTATTATTACTTTTAAATTGTTGTTTTAAAGATATTTATATAAAAAGAAAAAACCCCTGTCTTTTATTATTAAAGACGGGGGTTTCACCAAAATGGTGGACCTGAACGGGATCGAACCGATGACCTCCTGCATGCCATGCAGGCGCTCTCCCAGCTGAGCTACAGGCCCGTATATTTATTTTAACATATTTACACACGGCAAGGCAATTTTTTTACAACTTATTTTGCGCCGTTCCAAAACATCGCGTGATTTGATTCCAGCCATTGCCGTTTGATGCGAAACAAATTTATAAATAGCACCCGTGGCTTTTCAGATTTTAGGTAAATTTTTATTTTCTTATGAGCGAGGTGTACTTTATTTGCAAGTATTTTGCGGCAAGACGAGGAGCAGGGAGGGAAGGATACCATGAGTGGCTGGAAGCCCGTGTATCTGACCGACCGAAGCGACGAAGTATTGCCGCAAAAGACGCCGTCAAAATTGCGTGATTTGATTAGATTTGAGGTTAGTTTATGTTTTGTTTGCCGCAAGGTATATCCAGAGCGGCTGGAAGCCCGCATATCCGCAGCGGCAAAAAAACTTAAAATAACCCAAAGATAACAAATTGCTAGCGGCAACCAGCCCCGGTGGACAAACTATCCTTATTCTTCTCGGCTAAAATGCGCAGCCCGATAAGTACAAGATCAGGAATATAAGCATCAAACACGCCCTGATCTTCGTAAAGCCTGCCCAGCCCGCCCGTGCCTATAATCACAACATCATCTTTGGGGAAAACTTCCTGCTTAAGCCTGCCGCAAATTTCTTTAATAGAAGCCAAGCCCGTGTAAAATAAACCCGCCTGCAGCTGCGTTACGGTATCCATACCTGCGGCTTTACCGGGGTTCTTAATTTCCACATTAGAAAGTAATGCAGTACCGTTAGCTAAAGCATTCATTGACATTCCTATGCCAGCGCTTATCGCGCCGCCAAGATATTTACCATCTTTGGAAACCGCACAAAAAGTATTGGCCGAACCGAAGTCTACCACCATAACATTTTTAGCGGGGTAAAGGTGCAGCGCGCCTTCTATATCGGCAATTCTGTCTGCGCCCATTTCGCTCGCGCCGGGAATACCCGCCAAATTAAGGCCCATCTTAACCGTGGAATTTACGACAAAAGGTTTAATATTAAAATACTTTAACGCGCAATGCACAATGCTGCGGGTTATAACGGGTACTACGGAAGAAATTGCAATCGCGTTTATCTTGGTAGGGTCTATGCCGTTTTCCCTTAAAGCCTGCTTTATAAATACACCAAGCTCGTCGGCGGTTATAGCCGCGGCGGAAGTGCGCCTAAAGCTGGCTTTTATCTTGTCCCCTTCAAAAACACCTATATAAATTTGTGTGTTGCCTACATCTATCGCAATAAGCATTATTTTTTACCTCTCATTTGCGGCATATTTATATTTTATTAAATTATTGACACCTATCCCCCATAATGATAAAAATTATATATATCTTTTAAACGGAGAAATTATGAGAAAACTCTTAGCCTTAGCCTTGCTTTTACCGCTGTTTGCAGCCTGCGGCACAAAAGTAGAGCGTATGGATGTAGACACAACCAAAGATTTAAGCGGCAACTGGAATGATACGGATTCGCGCATGGTAGCCGAAACTATGATTCAGGAATGCCTTGACGGCGGCTGGTACGCCAAAGCCGTAAAAGCCACTAAAGGGGAAGAACCCGTCATTATAGTAGGCACGGTAAACAACCAGTCAATGGAACACATTAACACGGGTACATTTATAGAGGAATTACAACGCGCGCTTATCAACAGCGGTAAGGTAAGCTTTGTGGCCAGCAGCACGGAACGCGGCGACTTGCGCCAAGAACGCCTTGACCAAGATGAATACTCCTCCGAAGCTACCAGAAAAGCTTTTGGCAAAGAAGTCGGCGCGGACTATATGTTAAGCGGCGTCTTAAGTTCCATAACGGATAAAGAAGGCCGCAAATCCGTAATTTTCTATCAGGTAAACTTAAAACTTATCAACATAGAAACCAACCAGATAATCTGGAACGGACAAAAACAGATTAAAAAATACGTAGCAAAAAAGTCACTTACGTTTTAGAAAATGAACAACGCCCGCCGCGCCTTTTTTATTGCACTTTGCTGCGCGTTATGCGCGTGCGGCGGGCCTTCTTTGCAGTATAAAAAAGATGTATCTTCTATGATGGCGCGCGGTAATTTTGAAGGCGCTCAGGCCAAAATAGAAAACAGCAAAACCAAGATTTACGGCAATCATAACAAACTGCTTTACCACTTAGATTTAAGTATCCCCCAAACGGCGCGAAACAAACACGACGACGCCAATAAAAGCTTAGACGCGGCCCAGCAGGAAATTGAAGATTTACAAGCGCAAAGCGTAACACAAAACCTTGGCACGTTAGTTATAAACGATACCACGCAGCCATACCGCGCCCCCGTTTTTGAACAGTCCCTAACTTACTTTTACCGTGCAATTAACTATCTTGCGCAGCAGGATATAAACGCTGCCGCGGTGGAAGCCAGAAAAGCGGTTTTCTTTTTAGATTATACCCGCAATCACGAGAGAAAAACCTTTAATGACGACCCTTTTGTACAGTATTTTACCAGTATGATTTTTGAAGATACGGGCAGCCTTTCCGATGCCCGCCTCTCCCGCACTAATGCGCAAAACGCCTATCAAAAATATTTAAGCTGGTACGGCGCAAAAGCGCCCGATTTTTCCCTTCCGCAAGATTATAAAAATATGGGCGAAGTTGTAATATTTCACCTTAACGGCAAAGTGCCGTACAAGGTTTCCAATGCCATAAGTTTTGCGTGGAATGATATTTGGTTTGCGGCATCTTCCAACAGCGATTTAGAGGGTGTATCCTCCGACGTTATAAGCGCGGTATACGCGGGCGCTTTCGGGCGGTCGGTAACGGTTTCATTTCCCAAGCTTACGCAAAATCCGTATCAAATAGCTTCGTGCGAAGTGCAAACAGCGGGTATGCCGCCCGTAAAAGCGCAAACGGTGGCCGATATTTCCGCCGCGGCAAGTAAAACTTTAGAAGAGCAAAACGCAGCCATTTACTCCCGCACAATAACCCGCGCCGTAACAAAATATATATTGCGCGTGCAGGCGGAACATTCCGCCACAAAACTTACCAACGACCAAAATATAGGCTGGCTGGTAGGGTCTTTGTTCAGCGCGCTTGCCAATGTTACGGAAAAGGCCGATACCCGCTCTTGGTTCACTTTGCCCGCGCAAATAAATATGGCAGATATTTTTCTGCCGCAGGGGCAGCATGATATAAAGATGATTTTTTATGATGATAAAGGTAATGCTATTGACGAGTATGTGTTTGAAAAGGTACAAATAAGTAAGGGTAAAAGAATATATTTGTACCACACCACCGCCAAGTAACCTGAGGAGCAATATATGAAACGTGTTTTACTGCTGTCTGCCGTCTGCGCTTTAATGTGCGCTTGCACAATGTCAAACAAGAATCTTTTAAGCGAGAAAATTGCCAAATATCCCGCCGATAAATATATAACCAAAATAGCTTCCGACGCGGATAAGAAAACCGCAAAAGCTACCGCGCTTGCCGAGCTTAAAACACTCTTTGCCTCCCTGCCGCAATATCAGGGCAGCGCGCTAAGACGGGAAACCATACTTTCCAATGCCTATACCGCACAGTGGTGGAAAGACAAAAACACGGGCAAATATTACGCCATAGCCGTTTTGGAAAGGGAACCCGCAATGCAAATACTTGCGCCATATTATCAGCCAATAGACGTAAGCCTTAGCGGCCTGCAAAGCAAAATAACGGCGGAGCCTGATAAATTTGTACGCCTTAAAAATGCCGTTTTAATGCCGCCGTTTTTAAAACAACGCGAAGAGTTAGACAGCGAATACCGCCTGCTTTCCTTTTCCTCCTCCGCGTTTGACGAGGAAAAACTTTATTCCTTTAAAACTACATACAACAAAACTTTTTACGATATAAAAATAAACACAACCATAGCTGGCCTTAAAGATAATACCGTAAAAACTTATATTATTGACGCTTTAAATTCGCTCGGCTTCGGCGTGGGCGAAGGTTTGCAGGAGTATGATATAGACTTGGGCATAGAAACGCTTAACGATAAATACGCCTCCAAAACCACCGACGGACTTTATTGGAGTACAGCCACAGCAAACGTAACGCTTAAAGATAAGCAAACAGGCGGCGTTTTTGCGGCGTTCAGCCAAGCCCAGCGCATAGGAGCATCAAGGGAAGAAGAAGCCCAAAGACGCAGCCTTATAGCGGCGGGGCAAGCATGCGCACCCGTAATTAAGGTAAAATTACTTGAGTACATAGAAAAGAAATAGGAGATAACTTAAATGAAAAAATTTACATTGTTTTACGTTTTAGCTTTTACGCTTGCCGCCTTGCCGTGCTTTGCGCAGCAGCCCGCAGCCCAGCCCGCAAAAAAGGCGGATACCGCAGCGACTTCCGACAAAATACTTTATTCCCTCGGTTATCTTTTGGGCAATAATCTTAAGGAACAGCTTTTGCTTAACGGCGACGATGATTTTAAAGCCATATCACAGGGTTTAAGAGATTCTTTATTAAACAGAAATTCTCAAACAGATATTGAAACATACAAACCCTTAATAGCAAAGAAATATCAGGACGACGCCGCTAAAATGTCGGAAAAGCGCAAAACCGCGCAAAATAAATTTTTAGACGAAGCCAAGAAAGACCCTAAATCAAAAGTACTTTCAAACGGCGCAGTTATACAGATAACCAAAAAAGGCACAGGCAAATCGCCCAAAGCCACCGATACGGTAAAAGTACATTACGAAGGCACATTGCCCGACGGCAGCGTTTTTGACAGCTCCATTAAGCGCGGCACACCTGCGGAATTCCCTTTAAACGGCGTAATATCCTGCTGGACAGTCGGCTTACAGGAAATGCAGGTAGGCGCAAAAGCTAAATTATTCTGCCCCGCAGATACCGCCTACGGCGACAGACAGGCAGGCTCAATACCTCCGGGTTCGCTCCTTATTTTTGATGTGGAGCTGCTTGCCGTAACAGAATAAAGTTTTATGAATCTTAACTTAAGAATATCCATAAGCATTATAATATTCTCCCTGGTTATGACGGGCGCGTTTCGCGCGTACAGATTTTTCTCTGACTGGGGAGATAAAAGGCAGGCGCAGCAGGAGGCTTCCGCCCCGCGCCCGCAGGATAGTCTTTCTTTCTTTGAAAGCGGCTATATAGACCCTGCCGCCATACAAGAAAAAATGAAAGTGGAAATAAAAGACCCTGCCGTCGGCACTCCTAAAACAACCTCCTTAAGTTTGGTAAAACCCGTCTTTAACCCCGATGCGCAAGGCAATACGGAAGCGATACCTTTCCCCGGGCAAACACAAACACCGTCCGCAACGCCAAGTTCTTTAGATAAATACTCGTCAGATCCTACAATGGCCGCATTTACAAAAGAATTACAGGCCGCGTTAGGGCCTCAGACGGACTTTAAAGACGTGCTAAACCCCGGCTTTGATAAGAAAAACGCAAACAACCCGCAAGTGCAGAAAATTTTGCTTAAATATACTAAAGACCCTGCTTTTATGCAGTTAATGCAGGATATGATGAAAGATAAAGAGTTTATGTCCGCCTTTGAAGAGCAAATGCTTACAGGCAGCGGTGGAAAATAAATTAAACAAACAGAGGGAGCAACAAATATGGGCATTATAGCGGCATCAATTATAATATTGGCTTTAATTTTTTACGCGATAAAAGACTTGCTCAGCGACAGGGATTTTTCAGCCTGGACAAATATGGCAATAACCTCTCTTATACTCTTTACAGTAATACTTTCCATATTTATGGTGCTTAACAAAAAAGATGATGCGATGGCAACCGAAAAGAAAGAAAAACAAGTAGCCACGGAAGAAGCCGCTAACGAAGACCCTCAAGCCCCGCAGGAAGAAATGACGGACGAGCAGGCTATGATGGCAATTGCGCAAGAATATATATCCATAGAAGATGACTGCAATAAAAACGCGCCGAAAGATACCGTTTGCGCCGACGTCGCCTCTAAATACATAATAAGCAAGTACGAATTTACCGATACGGAATGGCAAGCCTTCCTGCAAACAGCCACAAAAGATAATTTGTTTGAAAAAGCCCGTAAGGGAGAAGTCGTTGACGAAGATGCCGAGGCCGACGAAGAAGATGACACAACATCCTCTGTAGAAAGCATAGCCCCGGCAAAAAAGGCGGAAGTTACACCGGACCAAACGCAGCACTTATAAAATTTTGCAAAACAAAAATCCCCGTTCTTAAATAAGAGCGGGGATTTTTTATTTTAAACTTTTATTACCGTTTTTTACGCAAGTAATTTGGCAAATATTTGGTTAAGCACGGCGGGGTTAGCTTTGCCTTTAGACTTCTTCATCACAAGGCCCACCAACGCGCCTACCGCCTTAATGTTGCCTGCTTTATAGTCGGCAACGGCTTTGGGGCTTTGCTCTAAAGCTTCCTTAGCCCAAGCTTCAAGTTGAGCCTCGTCGCTTACCTGCGTTTCGCCAGAACTTTCCACAAGTTCTTTAACGCTCTTACCGCTTTCCCACGCTTTGGCAAAAATATCACGCGCCATTTTGGTGGATATTTTACCGCTTTCAATATATTTGATAAGTTCGGCTAAATCTTTAGCTTTTATCGGGCTTTCGCCTATCTCTTTATGCTCGGCATTAAGCTTGCCTAATATGTCGGTACCTATCCAATTTGCCGCAGTTTTTGGCGTAGCGCCAAGCTTAACGGCTTCTTCAAAATAGTCGGCAGTCTGGCGGGTTATGGTAAGCACGCCAGCGTCGTAGGAGTTAAGGCCGTATTGCTGTTCAAAAAAGGCTCTTCTCTGCGCGGGCAAAAGCGGCATTGCGGCTTTAACCTGCGCTATTTCCTCCGCGCTGATATACAAGGGCGGCAAATCGGGTTCGGGGAAGTATCTGTACTCTTGCGCGGTTTCCTTGCTTCTCATAACTTCGGTTTTACCGTCGGCGTCGCTCCACAAGCGTGTTTCCTGCCTTATTTTCCCGCCTGAAGAAAGTACTTCAGCTTGACGTGTAATTTCGTAATTTAAAGCGTCTTTTACGGCTTTAAAGGAATTTAAATTTTTAATTTCTATTCTTGTGCCAAATTCTTTTTGACCGACGGGCCTTAAGGAAAGGTTAACGTCCACGCGCAACTCGCCCTTTTCCATATCGCAGTTAGAAATTTCCAACCACTGCATAATGCTCTTAAGGGAGGTTAAATAGGCATAGGCTTCGTCCGCGCTTCTCATATCGGGTTCCGACACAATTTCAAGCAAAGGCACGCCCGCTCTGTTTAAATCTATCAAAGAGGCATTGCCCGTGTGCATGGATTTACCTGCGTCTTCTTCCAAATGCGCGCGGGTTATATTAATTCTTTTTGTACCTTCTGCGGTTTGTATCTCCACAAAACCGCGCTGCACAACGGGTTTGTCATCCTGCGATATTTGATAGCCTTTGGGCAAATCGGGGTAAAAATAATTTTTGCGGGCAAAGACGGACATTTGGTTTATTGTGGCATTAAAGCCAAAACCCGCTTTTACGGCCAATTTTACGGCCTGTTTATTAAGAACCGGCAAAACGCCCGGTTGTCCGCTGCACAAAGGGCAGACGGCGGTATTAGGCGGCAAATCCGCTTTTGCGCCGCTGGGGCAGCTGCAAAACATTTTACTTTCGGTATTTAGCTGGACATGTATTTCCAGCCCTATTACAGATTCAAATTCCATTTTCATATCTATTTAATATAATATCAAATATGACTGCCATTACCTACAAAAAGGGCGCGGCCTTTTCCGTTTTATTTACCGTTGCGGGCAAATTTTTTTCCTTCATAAGCAGCCTTTTGCTGGCCTATTACTTTGGGGCGGATAGCGCGACCGATATTTACTTTTACCTTATCTTAATTTCCGCCCTGCTTAACGGCTATTTACAGGGGATAAATACGGGCGTCGTCGTGCCTGAGTTTATGCATATTAACAAAAAGGACCATTTAAAAGCGGCGGATTTTGTTAATTATTTCCTTTATATTTATGTTTTTACGGCGGCAATTTTAGTGGCGGTATGTTTTATCTTGCCAAGGCAAAGTTTGGCATTCCTTTCCGCTTTTGACGCCGCCGCGATAGAGCAAAGCGCGCGCTTTATGGGCCTTAGCGCATTGTACTTCTGTTCGTTTTTTATAATGACTTTTCTTATCTCCGTTGCGGAATGTTTCAAACTGTTCTCAATTTATATTTTAAGCCCGCTTAATTCTCTCTTGCCGCTTTTACTGCTGTTTTTAACACTGCGTTTAGACGCTATGTTTATCGGTTATATTCTGGCCTATGTGGTTCAAATTGCGGCGTGCCTTATACTGCTAAAGCAAAAACAAGGGTGGAGTTTTAAATTTAAAAAACCAGAACTCGGCAAAAAATTTAAGCAGAATCTTTTATTCTTTCAGCCTATAAATACGGCGTGGGCGGCTGTTTTGTACGCGCCTTTATTTATGGTATCTGCCGCGTCTGCGGGTATGGTAAGCGCGGTAAATTACGCGCGTATGCTTTCCGATAGTCCATCTGACATTTTTGTACTTAAAGTCCAAAACGTAAGCAAAGTAAAAATGACGGCGCAAGCCGCGGATAACGACTGGCCCGCAATTAAAAACACGCTTGTCCGCACCGATATTGTGCTTATGTTCCTGCTGTTGCCGTTTTGTATTTTTACGTCGGTATTTGCTTTTGATATAGTTAAAATGTTTTTTATGCGCGGCAGTTTTACGCTGCAGGCAACGTATGACACGGCGGTATTTTTATCGCTGTTTATACTTTCCGTGCCTTTATATTCCGTCAATACAAATATATTTAACTTATTTTCCGCCGTAAGACTGGTAAAGGAAATTACTTTAAGATATTTTATTTTTACGGTTATATTTATTTTCCTTTTTGCCGTAGCTATAAAAGCTTTCGGGCCGTTTGCCTACCCCGCAGTTTTCCTGCTTTTGTACCTGTCCAGAACAGGGCTTAATATATACACGGCGCGGCAATATTGCCCGCAGACAGATTACACGGCCCATATTTTATATCTTACCCGCATGGCAACAATTTGCTTTGCCTGCGCGTTTGCCACAAGGTATATATTTGCTTTCTACCAAGGCAATGTCTTGTTGAAGCTGTTTATAAACGGCGTATTTTTTGTATCTTTAAACGGTGCGGTATTTTGGCTAAACGGTGATTTGAGGAAGTTTATTGAAGCGCTTAATATTAAAGAAAACCGCCTTCTAAATTTTTTAGGGCAGTAGAGTTTACCTGCTGTTCTAAGTATTGCGTGATTTGGGTAGATTTAATGCTGTCCGTAGCAGAACAAATTTAGTTTACGGCACGCGTGAATTTTCAGATTTTGAGGAAATTTTACTTTTATTCCGAGTGCGAACTACAAGAAAGAATGGGAGCGAAGCGACTCTCGGTAGTTTAGCGAGGAAAAAATTAAAATTTACCGAAATATGGAAATTTGCTAGCTTAAACATCTGAGCGGAACAATTTGAAAGTCCAATAAAAAAGCCCCTTGCGGGGCTTTATCATCAAATCTATTGCGGGGGCTGGATTTGAACCAGCGATCTCAAGGTTATGGGCCTTGCGAGATACCGGGCTTCTCTACCCCGCAATATTATTGTACCATATCCGTCTGAACTTTGCAATTTTAAACGGGATATAAGCAGGCTTTACCTCTAAGAAATCACATCGCAAAAATAAACCGATTTTTTTATTTTGATATACTTTATGTATGCACACAAGCAAAAAACCTGCCGTTTACATAATAGACGGGCTTAACTTTGTAAGAAGCTACCTTATCCGCGGCGCAAACCTTAACGAAGAAGACCTTACTGCAGATCTTATCCTCTGGCTTGACGACCTTGGCAGAGGCGTGCTTGCAGGCTCCGACTTTCGCCTTATTCTTGACGGCAGCTTTAGAAATTTAGGGCAAAAACAGGCCGTAAATGTGTCCGTAAGATTTACGGAAGAGCTTACCGCCGACGAAATAATTTGCGAACAAGCCACATACCTGCATCAAAATAATACCAGAGTTATTGTGGTTTCCTCCGACTTAGAATTAACCTCTAATCTTAGAAGTTTGGGCATAAAAACTATGCATTGTTCCAAATTTTTTAATGATTTTTATCGTTAAAATTTGTAAAATATATAAACAGTTACGGGCTGGTGGCGGAATTGGTAGACGCGACAGACTTAAAATCTGTTAATCGCAAGATTGTGGGGGTTCGAGTCCCCCCCTGCCCACACTGTTTTTACGGAGTGGATGCTCCCTGAACGGAGGTTTTATGTTTGACGATATAAAAAGAACTTTTGGGGAGGTTTTCGGCTGGACTACAACCATCCTTCCCATGGGTAGAAAGCTTGCAGGACGTATATTTGTACTTGCCGTAGTTTCCCTTGCCTTCCATTTTTACACACATTCTTGTTCCCAATTAGTCATATTCTATCTTTACACCATTTTGGCCGTTTTTGTGGCCTTTTTCTTTAGAGATCCGGTAAGAAACACCGTTTTTGCCGCTAACGAAATCGCCTGCCCCGCCGACGGTAAAATACTTTCAATCAAAACAGAAAAGGACCCTGATGTAGTTGTTATACGCATTTTCCTTTCTGTCTTTAACGTACACATACAGCGCGCCACAATAAGCGGCAAGGTTGAAGATGTTATTTATACAAAAGGCTCTTTCGCTTTTGCCAACAACCCCGACGCCGACAAGAACGAGCGCAACCTTATCAAATTTACCGACGGCGAAAAGTTTGCACATATGGAACAAATAACCGGCGCAATAGCCCGCAGAATTGAAGCCTGGGTAAAACCCGGCGACAGCGTAAAAGCAGGACAATATGCAGGTGTTATTTATTTCGGTTCTCAGGTAGCCGTTTATCTGCCTAAGGATAAAGTAACCATAACGGTAAAAGAAGGCCAAAGCGTGCAAGGCGCGCTTACGGTTTTAGGCCTTTGGAGATAAAAATGGACATTCAGAAAATAAAAAGAACAGGCCTTATTACCATTCCGTCTTTATTTACGATAGGTAATATTTGCTGCGGCTTCTTTTCTATACTTTCTTCTTTTGCAGGTAATTATTCCCGCGCGGGCTGGCTTATTTTTATAGCCATGCTTTTTGACGCTTTAGACGGCAGAGTGGCAAGACTTTTGAAGGCGGAATCCTCCTTCGGCGTGGAGATGGACTCTCTTGCCGACGTAATTTCGTTCTGCGCCGCTCCCGCGTTCTTAATTTACTTTATAGCTTTAAAGCAAAGCACGGTTTTCGGCGCGCCCATAGCTTTTATGTATATGTTATTTGGCGCAATAAGACTGGCAAAGTTTAACGTAATGGCGCACGAGGGTAAAGGCTCTAAGCAATATTTTTCGGGCTTGCCTACGCCTGCCGCGGCGGCCGTGTTAGTTTCCTTCGCGCTTTCTTATAACATCTTTGCATTTGACGCTAACGGCAGAATGCTGCCTTTTATGCACACATATCTGCCTCATATATACAACCTTATCGCATTGATAACCGTTGGCCTTTCTTTGTTAATGGTTTCCAGCATACCTTATGCCGCGTTTAAGGGCGGCAAAAACGGCGCGAAAAGAAAAATATCTCTTTCCTCGCTCGTGCTTATCGTAATTATTATAGGATTGCTTGTAAGATACCCGCAGGACGTGGTTTTTATAATGTTCAGCACTTATGCTTTGGTGGGTATTTTTATGACTATCTTCAATGCCTT
>JAEXBW010000104.1 GCA_023393825.1 Elusimicrobiota bacterium
GCCGCAGGTTTCTTGTTTGTTATCTTTATCTTTTGGCTGATATTTAAATGACGGATAAAATACTTTCCGTTAAGGAAATGCAGGCCTTTGAAAGCGCCTATATAAACGCCAAGGTAAGCGCGTCCGCTCTTATGGAGCGCGCGGGTAAAATGTGCGCTTACAAAATAATAAAAACTTATTTTAACCAAGGTCAAAAAGGCCTTGTTACCATTTTTTGCGGCCCCGGCGGCAATGGCGGGGACGGGCTTGTGATAGCACGTATTTTAAGGCAAAAAAATATTAAATGCACCTGCTTTTTAGTGCCGCCCTCTAACGGCAGACTTAAAGATTTAATTGCACAAAATAAAAAACGCGCAATGGATGCTGACGTCAATGTAATAGGCATAGGGGAAGACGCCTCCGACGCGGAAATATATGCCAAAAAATCTTACCTTGTTGTGGATGCGCTTTTAGGTTTGGGCGCGGGCGCGGGATATGCGCCAAGGCCAATCTTTCAGGCTGTTTGCGACGCGGTTAATACGGGTTCAAAAATTGTCAGCATAGACGGCCCCAGCGGCATAGAAATGGACGACGGCAAAAAATATCTTGAACGTCCCGTTAAAGCGGCGGAAACTTATGTGTTGGGTTTTATGAAGCGCGGCCTTATAGAACCTTGCGCGGCGGAGTATGTGGGGCAGTTAAGCGTTCTTGATATATTTGCTTAAATCCTGCGACATTTCCACTAAATGCTTTCTTATTTGCGGTTGTTTGCTTTCCAAAAGCGGCAGCAATGCGGAGCGAACCCAATTTCTTGTATAAATATCTTCAAAATTAGTTTCGTCGTCAATAAAAGTTAAATTATTTGCCTTAATATAATCGGTAACTTCTTTGCGGGTAATGCACAAAAACGGGCGGATAATTTCCAATTTTCCCAACTTGCGCGTAACGGGTATACCCAAAAGCCCTTTAGCTTTTGTGCCGCGCAAAATATTTAAAAGCACGGTTTCCACATGGTCGTCTGCGTGGTGCGCCAAAGCTATTTTTTTACAGCCGCATTTTTTTGCGGCCTCTGTTAAAGCGGCGTAACGCGCTTTTCTTGCGGCGTGTTCTGTACTCAAATTTTCTTTTTTAGCCAAAGCTTTTACATTAACTTTTTTAAGGATAAACGGCACGCCCAGTTTTTCCGCCGTTTGTTTGGCAAAAGCGGCGTCTTTATCGGCGGCAACTCTAAGCCCGTGGTGGACGTGGCAAGCGTAAACATTAAAATGTTTTTTAACGGAAAGTTGTTTGATAAAATGAAGCAAAGCCACGGAATCTGCCCCGCCCGAAAGCCCCACCAAAACGGATAATTTGGGCTTAAAAAAGGCGTGGTGCTTTTCAAATTTAATTAAAGTTTGCCAAGTCGCGGCTTTAAAGTTGGCGGAGTTCATATTATCTCTTTAAAAAAGTATAATTAGTACATATAAACCTTGTCTAAAGGTCTTAAATATATGTAAAGTATATATAAATTTAAAAAGGGGGAGGGAATTTTTATGGGGAATGTATTAAAAAAGCGCATTGTGATTGTGGAAGACGAACGTGATATTTTAGAGCTTTTAAATATGATTTTAACCCGCGCGGGATACGAAGTTTACCTGTGTGATAACGGACGTAACGCGCTTGATCTTATTAAAACTACAAGGCCGCACCTTGTCCTTTTAGATGTTATGTTGCCCGGGTTTGACGGCAAGGCCATTGCCGCATCAATGGCTGCGAACGACGACTTATCCTCAACGTCTATAATTATAGTTTCAGCCTTGGAAGAAGCCGAAAAAATGTTTATCGGACATCCGCAGGTTAAAGATTTTTGTTTTAAACCTTTCCGTAGCAGCGTCCTTTTGGAAAAAGTCAAAAAGGCGATGGGCGATTTGGATTAAAAAAATTTCCAAACTAAAAAAGCCGCTTCTTAAAAGAGGCGGCTTTTTGCTTTTATCGTCAAACTTTTAAATTTCGTTATTAAACTTCCACTGCAGATATTTTTTTGAAAAGTGTTTTAAAAGTTCGGCTCTAAATTGCGCTATCTCCGCCGTCTTGCCCGTAATCTGTTTAACGCTTGCCGCCGACAGGGAAGAACTTACCTTATTGTTAAGGTTAACGCCTATGCCTATTATAAGCCACTCCAAATTATCCTGACTGTACGCAGTTTCTATCAGTATTCCCGATATTTTTTTATACTCTCCGTTATGCAAAGCCAGCACATCGTTTGGCAGTTTTATTTTTGTTTTAATGTCGTAAAGTCCCTTTAAAGCCATTGCTACCGCCTGCCCCGTTTTAACGCTTAAATCCGCTGTATTATGCACCTTTTTACCCGGGTTTAAAAGCAGGCTTATATAAAGCCCGCCGTCTTTGGCGTCCCAAGTTCTTTCGTAACGCCCGCGCCCCGCGCTTTGCCTTTGCGCCTGTACAAGAACGCAATCTTCCAAGGCGGAAGTTTCCGCCAAAGCTTTTGCGACGTCCTGCGTAGATGCGGTTTCTTCCAGCTCTACAACTCTGTTAATTTTAAAATTAAATTCCATATTTTACCTTTTACCTTTTTTAGATTGTTTTGTGTGTACGGACATATCCCTAAGTTCAAATAGTCTGTCGCGCAGTTCGGCGGCAAGTTCAAAGTCCAAATTATCCGCGGCGCTTATCATTTGTTTTTCCGTCTCGGCTATCATCAGCGGCAGGTTTTTGGCCTGCGGCAGAGTTTCGCTTAAAGTGTGTATAAGGCTTAAGCCCGAAGACTTTGTAGT
>JAEXBW010000126.1 GCA_023393825.1 Elusimicrobiota bacterium
TTTTCGATAATTGGAATACTTTGTTTACTTCGCTGTCTTGCTTGTTTACGTCTTGGAGATACTGCTGATATATTGCTTGTATTACGTCTTCGGAAAGAGGTTGATTATTGTTTAGTTTCAAGGCTTCTTGTTTGACCTGCTCATAGCTCAAAAGCCCCGATGCCGCTTGGCTTTGCGTGTAAGCATTGGCAAGCGTTACATTTACTTTAGCTACTCGTGTGTTATCTTGTACGGCAACGTATGGTTTTTGCTGGGCATACAAAGGGATTTGTACATTAATAATAATAGCCGCGCTTAATGTAAGAGGAATAAGTTTAGTGTTGATAATCCTGAGCAGTTTCATTGTATATCCGCCTAATATGATGATAGTCCTATAAAACAATGATAACACCTGCCCGATATTTTCACAAGGGATTTTTGGGTAAGCTTTAGCATAGGCATTTGGACCTATGCTTTTGTTATTAATTTTGATTACTTGGAGTTTATGTCTTTTGCCGCGGCCCACGCGCTGGCCCACGCCCAATGCAGATTGTAGCCGCCCAGCTGCCCGCTTACATCAAGGGCTTCGCCTATAAAATAGAGGCCGTCGGTATTTTTTACCTGCATTGTTTTAGAAGAGATACTGCTTGTGTCCACGCCGCCTGCCGTAATTTCCGCCTTATCATAACCGTTTACGGTTTTGGGGATAAAGGTAAAGGCTGTAAGCGTGTCTTTTAATTTTTGCAAATCTTTTTTATTGGTATTGGCAAGTTGCTGCGCGCCCAAATCGCCCAGTAAAACGGGAGCGAGCCGGGCGGGCAAAAGCCCCGCAAAAACATTGGATATTATTTTTTTACCCGTCCTGTTCTGCTCAAAAACTTCGTCTATATTAACTTGCGGCATAAAGTTTATTTTAACTTCTTTCCCCGTAACGCCGTAAAGGGAAAGTTTAAAAACGGCGGGGCCGCTTATGCCATCGTGCGTAAACAAAAGGGAATCTGTAAAACTTTTTTTGCCGCAGCTTACCTGCGCGGTAAGGGAAAGCCCCGCAAGCACATTAAACCGTGCTTTAAGCGCATCTTCAAATATTATGCCTGTAAGGGCGGGGTAAAGGGGGGTAACGGCAAGGCCGAAGCTTCTTGCAATATCATAGGCCGCGCAACTTGCTCCCAACTTTGGGTAAGAAAGTCCGCCAAGCGCGCACACAATATTTTTGGCATAAAAAATTTGTTTATCTGTTTTAACTTCAAATATATCTGCCGTTTTTGTAACGCTTAATATTTTGTTATCGTAGGCAAAGCGCGTATTTTGCGTATCAATAACACTTTCCAACAGTTGCAATACGGAGGAGGCGGAAAAAGCAAAAAGCTGGCCTGTTTCGCGCGTTTCAAAATTAACTTTATATTTATAAAAAAGATGCGTAATATCCCGCACGGTATATTGCGCCAATGCGGAGACGCAAAACATAGGATTGTTGCTTAAATAGTGTTCTTTAGAAATATCTTTATTGGAAAAATTGCAAAATCCACCGCCCGAGGCCAAAAGCTTAAGCCCCGCTTTTTTATTGCCTTCTATGACGATGATTTTTTTATTTTGCAGCGCGCCCGCGCACATAAGCCCGCTTGCGCCCGCGCCGAGGATTGCAACATCAAAGATATTTTGCATATTATATAGTATAAAATATTTTTAGCGGTCTTGATGTGGATTGACAAATATGTTAGTTTAAGCTAACATATCTATCCGCAATAAGGAGGAGTGTATATGACAAAGAAAGACTTTTATCAAGCTGTAGGGGAAAGACGTTCGCGTTATGCCATAAGTCCTAAAACAACGATAGCGCAGGATAAAATAATTGAAGTTATAGAATACGCAATCAAAAATGCGCCTTCCGCCTTTAACAGCCAAAGCCAAAGAGTTGTGGTGGCTTTCGGCGAACATCACAAGAAAGTTTGGGAAGCGGCAAAAAATATTTTAAAGGGGATGCTGCCGCCCGAAGCTTTTAAAGCTACCGAAGAAAAATTAAACTCTTTTGAGGCGGGTTACGGCACTGTTCTCTATTTTGAAGACCAACAAACCGTTGAAGGTTTACAAAAGCAATTTCCGACGTATGCGGCTAATTTTCCCATTTGGTCGCAGCAGGCCAGCGGTATGCTGCAATATATAATTTGGACGGCTTTTGCCGCAGAGGGCCTTGGCGCAACTTTACAGCATTACAGCCCGCTTATAGACGCCCAGGTGGCGAAAGATTTTAATATTCCCGCAAGTTGGAAGCTGATTGCGCAGATGCCTTTTGGCGTGCCGACTGCCGAGGCTGCGCCCAAAGATTTCCTTCCCATTGACCAGCGCTTAAAAATATTTAAATAAGAGGGAAATTTGTTCTGTGCCGACTTATGCCGCTAACAATTAGGCGTAAGTCGGCTTCTTTTTTATTTTTTGCTCACTTGGGTACCGAGAGTCGCTCCGCTCCCATTCTTCTTTGTACACCGCATTCGCAAAAAAATAAAAAATAAGCTCAACCCCGCCTAATCACGCGTGCCAATCT
>JAEXBW010000010.1 GCA_023393825.1 Elusimicrobiota bacterium
TGGAATATCCTCACCAAAATACGCGTATAAGCGAGGAGGCAAAGGCAATCTTCCTATTCGGCAAAGTTACGCCAAATACAGGCGTGCTTACGATAAACGGGGTTAAGATACCTATATACAAAAACGGCGCGTGGCTGGCTTATTTACCTATAGAAAAAGGTAAGTTTGATTTTATTTTGGAATTTAATGACGGCGAAAAAACTTATAAAGCCAAGCGCACCATACTTGCGCGCGGGTTTAACTATAAAGAGTACGAAAACAAATACCGCTTTGACAGTGATTACCTATTCCCCACGTCCGACTTGGAAGCCACCAGCCTTGATATGGTGGAGTTTACCGTATCAGGCTCCCCCAACCGCCGCGTAAAACTTAGCCTTGGCGACGATTTTAGGGGTATAGATATGCAGGAATCTTCCGCAACGAAAGGCGTATACAAAACCGTTTTAGCTTTTAATAAAGGCAGCCTTATAACAAAACCCGCACGCGTAAGTTATGTTATGTACGACAGCGAAGGCAAAGAACGCGAGCGTGTTTATTCTAACGGGAAAGTGCGCATAGTAAGCCCGCAGGAAGCCGCCGTTACGGCCCGCGTCCGTGCGGAAAATGTTCGTATGCGCCCAGAGGCCAAACCCAAAGGCCATATACTAAACACAAAACTATTTGGCAAGGTTACGGTTACGGGCAGGATTAATAATCTTTACCGCGTTGCCTTAGACGGGCAAAATTTAGGCTGGTTGGAAAAAAATTATATAGAACTTATGCCCCATTCAAACCCTCCGCGCAATATAGCGTGGGAGGTTGCCTGCGACGGCGATAAAGACAAAACTGTCCTAACCGTAAAGAATACGGAAAAAGTAAGTTTTAAGATAGACCAGACAAAAAATTCTTTTAACATAACCCTGTTTTATACTCAGGCGCTTAACACAGTGCATACGGAAGTCGCAGACGAAATGATAGAGTCTTTAAATTACGAAATTACTTCCGACTACACCAAAAAAATATCCGCAATTTATAAACCGGGGCAGCTGCTTTGGGGCTACAGTTATAAATACGATGGGAACAACCTTGTTTTTGAACTTTATCACAGGCCTAATTTATTCTTTACAGACAAGCTGCCGCTTAGGGACTTAAAAATTTTGCTTGACCCAGGTCACTCCCCCAAAAGAACAGTGCCTTACGACGGCGCGGTAGGCCCTACGGGGCTTTTGGAATATGAAGCCAATTACAAAATAGCTTTAGCCGCGGCAGACGCCTTGCGCGCAAAAGGCGCGATAGTGCTTTTAACCCGTGCAGAAAACGAACATCTTGACCTTAACGAAAGAGCGGAAAAGATAGACGAACTTGGCGCGCATATGTTTATAAGCATACACAACAATGCCCTGCCCGATTTTGTGGACCCGTTTGCCAAAGAGAGAGGCTTTTCAATTTATTACTATCACCCGCAAGATGTGGGGCTGGCGCAGGCATTGGAAAAGAACTTCAGGCATACCGTTGGTCTTCCCTCCGAGGGCGTGATGGAGGCTGATTTTTCCGTTATCCGCAACTCCCCGCAGGTGCCTTCCGTGTTGATAGAAAACGCTTATATGATTATTCCGTATCAAGAGGAACTTTTGCGTCAAGACAGGTTTATAAGCATACTTGCCGACGCAATCACAAACGGCATAATAGAATACGTTAACCCGCAATGGGCGGAAAAGCAGGCAGATAAGCAAAAATCGGAACAGGTTGCGACGGTGGCAGCGAATAAAATTTAAAAATAAACTTCAAATTTGGTAAAATTATTTAATAGATTTATTTTTTATGTAAACACGGCCGCGCTTGGCGGCATAACAGATTTAAGCCGGGATGCTGGAACTGGTAGACAGGATGGTCTCAAAAACCATTGTTCGCAAGGACGTGAGGGTTCGAGTCCCTCTCTCGGTAAAATATAAAACCCCCAAACGGGGGTTTTTTATTTTACCGCAAAGAGAGCAGGCCAACTGCTTGGCCTGCGTAGGGACGAGAAAGGCGGAGTGATGTTTTTGTTTGAGCCGTGTGCCGCTTGGCGGCGAACGGCGAAAGGCAAAAACCACGAGCCCGGCCTGCAGGAATTTTGAGTCAACAAAATTACCGGAAGGCGAGCCCTCTCTCGGCGTTTTAAAAAGTACAAACCAAAGATTACTAACAGTATTACTAGGCGTGAATGACAAAGCTAGTTTGCATACCTTCTATATTCTATTAAAAACATTTTCTCGTAATGCAAATGCATAATCGTTTATGTACTTAACATTGAAGTGGTCGCATACATTGGGAATTTTTATATCTGTATTTGCCCCATGAATTTCTTTTGTAACAACAATTGCGCCATCAACAATTGCTTGAGCAACGACCCAGGGGTCAGCCATAGATTTGCTTTTTTGTACTTTTATCACCTTGGGGAAAAGTCTTAAAATTTCTCTAACCTTATTTTGCAGCAGCACGTCTGTTGAAGGCCTAACTATTAAATCCTTTCTATCTTTTATCCACCTAGCCAAACCATCATCACAGTTAGTTATTTCATTATACACCTCTGTGGGACAAATAATACGTCCAGCTTGTGCAAGCTGGTCTATTTTGCGCCAATATCCAGGTACTAATTCGGGGCTATAATATTTTGTCCATGGTTCAATAAAGGCATTAGCATCAAAACAATATTTATCAGGCATAGGCTATACAAAAGGAGGCAAATGATCTTTCAAACTACCAAAATGGTTTATTTTAACCCCTAGCAGCCGTGAAGCCTCAGCTCCGTACAATGTTCCTCTATCGTATTGTGATAGAACTTGTCTAGAAAAATATCGACCATTTTCTAATACCATTTTTAACGAGTACACAGGCCCGCCCTTTGACCTTGTGCGAGTATTTTCTATTTGTGCCCAGCGTGCTGCATAAAAACTTCTTAATTCCTGGTACTCTTCTCTAGAAATTTTATTTTTTTTATTTAAACATCTTGCTACAACTTCTTCACTTACAGAAAACTTATTTGCAATTCTTTTAACTTTGTCACTTAATTCAAGCGAGGGATTAACATCTCTCCATAAGGATAAGAGGATAGCGTCTTCAATCAGCAACCGGGACGCAACTTCATTGCAAAACGCCTCAACCCTATCATTTGTTTCGTAGGTTTCTTTATTTGAAAGAACAGATTCCTTAAGCCATAAATGTGTCATCTCATGACATAAAGAAAAAAGCCTAGCAGCCGGAGTATCTTTAGAATTTAAACAGATAAAAGGGGCGTAATCATCATATAGAACAAAAGCCCTGAATTCATCTAAAGCAAGACCACTACTTTTTGAGACTATATTGATACCAAAAGATTCTGCTTTTTCAATCCACAAATTTAAAGCTTCTCTAGGTTCTTTTGTAGCAATCTGTTCCACTATATTTATTCTCAGCTTTGCCTTTATATCTGAAACCACATTATCTATAGGGGTTCTAATATCAAAAGGCCCAATAGCTATCCTTGCTCTATTGCTGTCTTTTATAAATTGTGAGAGCCATCCTTGTTTTATTTCTAAAGAGTCTATTAAAAGCTGCAATTCGGGGGAGAGAATGTCGCCAGTACCTGGAAGAATTCTTCTATCTATTAGGGTTCTTCTAGTTATGGCTGGAGGCTCAGGTAGGTAAAAAGTGGTTATTGCTAACTTATAGATTTTAGCCAATATCCTAAGCTGGGCCATAGATATTTTTCTTTGGCCTTCTTCCCATTGTTGTATTGTAGTTACTTGATATCCAGAATCCTGTGCCGCATCGGCTAAAGATATCCGTATACTTTCCCTTGCCCATCGCAAAACACTTGGGGTAATTATTGCTTCATCTCTCATGATATCACCATAGCAAATTTTTCTAACTAATGTTATTTTATTATTTTTTTTGATAAATGGCATCAAAATATTTTTTGTTTCAAACCTTGAGAAGTGGCTGCTAAGTGCCCATGAGCAAGAAATAGAAATTAGACAGCAATATCCAACATATCTTTAACAATAAGTATTTCCCTACATCGTTTAAGAACTTCCATTTGACACTCGGCAGTTAGCAAAATATCAGCTTTTTGATAAAATATAAATATAGATACAGATTGAACAGAAAAGGATTTTTATGATAACGCTAAAATGCCCCAGATGCGGCAAAGAATATAAAGCATTTACGGAAGAATGCCCCTTTTGCGGGTTTAACCCGAACAAGCATACCAAATAAAATTTGCCGATTAAAAAACCTCCGTATTTTTTTACGGAGGTTTTTATTTTTATTTTTTTAAATACCTAATTTTCGACCGCGTAAACCAATCCTGTGGAGTTAGAAGTTACGGCAGGGCCGAGCCTTTCGCATATTTTGCGGCTTTCATCGTTATATGCATAGCAAATACCGTTGGCATTAATACCGCTGCCTACACTACGGCTTGCGCCATAATAATCTATCACCAAATTGCCCTGCGAGAAAACAATATAATCAGAAGAATTAAGATACAAGTAAAAAGCGCCG
>JAEXBW010000112.1 GCA_023393825.1 Elusimicrobiota bacterium
TCGGTGGTGGCGTAGCATCCGCCCAAAACAAATAAAGAGATAAGTAAAATTAAATGCTTCATTATTTCCTCCCCGCTTTAAGGGTTTTAGGGAATATCGGCAGCTTTTTTATAAACTCTTCGGGCCAAGTATGCGGCCTGCCGTCTTTGCCTATACATACAAGCGAAGTGCTGCCCGTTGTTGTTATTTTACCATGCTGATTGTTTATAGTATACTCAATTTCCATTCTTACGGGCGAAACTTCCACCGTGCGCGCTTCTATATCCAGCACGTCGCCGTAAAAGGCTGGCGCTTTGTAAAAAATTTCCTGATGATGCACCACAAAAAAGCAATCCATAGCCATAAGCTGCGTTGCGGGAAAGCCGATATCTTCCAATATTTGCGTTCTTGCTTCTTCAAAAAAGTTTAAGTAATTGGCGTGGTAAACAACTCCGCCACAGTCGGTATCATAGTAATAAATTTTACGCTTCATTTTATTCTCCTATAATTTTAATCAGTATTCTTTTGTCGCGCTGTCCGTCAAACTCGCCGTAAAATATGGTTTCCCACGGGCCAAAATCAAGGCGGCCTTCCGTTATCGCCACAACAACTTCGCGGCCCATAATAGTGCGTTTTAAGTGCGCGTCTGCGTTATCTTCCCCCGTCAAATTATGTTTATATTTATTTAGGTTATATGGGGCAAGTTCTTCCGTCCACTGCAAAAAATCTTTATGTAAACCGCTTTCATTATCGTTAATAAAAACGCTGGCCGTAATGTGCATTGCGTTTACAAGGCAAATGCCTTCTTTAATACCGCTCTTTTCCACCGCGCGGCGCACCTGCGGGGTTATGTTTACTATTTGGTATCTTTCTTTGGTATTTACAACCAAATATTCTGTGTGGGCTTTCATCGAAAATACTCCGTTTTGGTGTTTTTACGCCTTAGCCTGCGGTATGGTTTTCCTCTAAAAAATAATATCATTTTATGTTAAAATAATCTTATGGAAAAGAATAAAGAAAAACAAACTTTTATTGTTCAGGTAATGTTGGTAATATTTTTTGCGCTGCTTATTTCTTACCCCGTTACAATATATATCAAAAAGGCAAATAACCCTTCAGATTTTTTAACGGAGCAGCAGCTTAAAGCCATAGAATCTGACAACTTAACTTTTACTCCCGTTTCTACAACCGCGCAACAACCGCTCAGCACGGAGGGCGGGCTTAGCGTAGGCCGTCAAAGCACGCGCTATTCTACCACGGGGCAGGCCATTGTTACCGTTAATATTTACAATATCACAAAACTTTCCGCCGACGATTTTAAAAAAGTCGGCAGCACGCCGTGGAGTTTAATGAACACGGTAAGAAGCAATGTTACAAAACCGCAAATTGTTGATATTGTTTTTAATAACGATGTTGTAGTAGATGCTTTTATGACGCGCGCTACCACGGCGGAACTTACGGGTAGCTATTTAAAAGTTTATGATATGCTTGTGCAGGGCAGCCCTGTTATTGACAGATTTGTATCCAACCCGACGGTGGACGCTGTTATTAACGACTCCATCTTGCTTGGCGTTGTTGCAAAAAGCAAACTTATTTCCCGCATATTAGCGTCGCCCACGGGACAATATTTTATTAACAATCCGCAGATAACAAAAAAATTAGTTTACGCTAACCCGTCTTTCAAAAATGTGTTGGCGAACCCTAAATTAAAACAAGTTTTATTGGCGCATCCGCAGACGGCGCAGGCCGCAAAAGTTTTATATCAATAAATTTTTGCAAAGCATTTTGCGATATGCTATAATATTTGTACGCCAAGATTTCGCGGGCGTGGTTCAATGGTAGAACGCGACCTTGCCAAGGTTGAGACGAGGGTTCGATTCCCTTCGCCCGCTCCATTTAACGCATTGTTTAGATAAACAATGCGTTTTTTTATTGTAGGTGCAATTTTTTCTGTTGCGGCTACATTCGGCTAGCAATTTGTTATCTTTGGGTTATTTTAAGTTTTTTTGCCGCTTCGGATATGCGGGCTTCCAGTCGCTCTGGATATCCCTTGCAGCAAACAAAACATAAACTAACCTCAAAGCTAACCAAATCACGCAATATTTGCGGCGTCTTTTGCGGCAATACTTCGTCGCTTAGTCGGTCAGATACACGGGGCTTCACCCGCTCAAGGTATCCTTCCCTCCCCGCTCCTCGCCTCGCCACAACATTACTTGCAAATACGATTTGCTCTGTGTGGCAAAAATCCAAACAATAAATTTTAAAAATAAAAAACCCGCCTTGCGGCGGGTCATAAAAACATTTCAGGGAGTTTAAAAAGTATAGTAGTAACTTGAAGCACTTGCGCCATCGTTGGTTGTTTTCCCTGCTATAGCCTGACACACTTTTTGCTGTCTTTCGTTTGCTTGAGAAGCCCAACACATAAAATAAGTGTTGTTATAATATTTTTCAATGGAAGTCCCGGTAGAGGGGTAGCAATAGGCTGAATATGAACCCATAGAGTCAACTGTCCCGTATCTCAGCAGACAGCGTAATTTAGGGTAAACGATGGTTTCTGTTGTCCCGCCGGTTGTTATTACTCCGCCCGATGGCATAGAAATTTCCAAATCGTTAAAAGAAATAGTATATTTCCCGTTATTTAAAAAGTAAAGTTTTTGTGCGGAATCTATGCTTTTGAGTATCGGTAAGACGGCATTTGCGCGGGATTTTTCCACAGCCAACTCATATTGCGGCAAAGCAATAGCGGCCAGTATGCCTATTATCAGCACTACCACCAGCAATTCTATCAGAGTAAAGCCTGCTTTTTTAAAACGCGTTATTTTATTCACTTTTCCCCTATAAAAGTTTATTCTAATAAAAAATTAAGCAGGAATAAAAATGTAATTTATTTTTTGATTAGAGATATAAATTCTTCTTCGGTCAATATTTTTACGCCCAGTTCCTGCGCTTTTGTAAGCTTGCTGCCCGCTTCCGCGCCGGCCACCACGGCATAAGTTTTTGCAGAAACAGAGCCTGACACTTTCCCGCCGTTCGCCTTTACAAGGTTCTGCGCTTCTTCCCTTGTCATTTTTGTAAGCTCGCCCGTAAACACAAATGTTTTGCCTTGCAGCAATGCGCTTGCCGCTTTTTCTTGTTCGGTAAATGTAAGACCTGCGGTTTTAAATTTATGCAATTCTGCCTTAACGGCATCGGCGGTAAAAAAGCTGTAAACGCTTTGCGCCACTTTCGGGCCTACTTCCTGTATCTTTTGCAAATCTTCCAAAGAGGATTGTTGCAGGTTTTCTATACTCCCAAAATGCTCGGCCAAAGTTTCCGCCGTTTTTGCGCCTATGTGGCGTATGCCAAGGCTAAAAATAAATTTAGAAAGCGGGCGGGTTTTGCTTGCCGCAATTGCTTTTAAAAGATTATCGGTTTTCTTCTCGCTAAATAAATCCAAAGGCATTAAATCAAATTCCGTAAGGCTGTAAATATCGGACAAAGTTTTTATGGACCCGCGCTCCACCAGTTGCGCCACGGCGGCTTCTCCAAGGCCTTCAATATCCATAGCTTCGCGCGCGGCAAAATGCTCTACGCTGGCTTTTATCTGGGCGGGGCAGCTTGGGTTGGGGCAACGGTAGGCAACGGATTCTTCGTCCTTATAAACCGCACTGCCGCAAACTGGGCAAACAGACGGCGGAACAACTTGTGCGCCGCCATTATCTTTGACTACTTTTAAAACTTTGGGTATCACTTCCCCCGCACGTTCGATAATAACCTCGTCGCCTGCCTTAACGCCAAGGCGGGCAATTTCGTCAAAATTATGCAGCGTGGCGGAAGATATCATAACCCCCGCGCACTTTACGGGTTCAAGGTCCGCCACGGGTGTTATAATGCCCGTTCTTCCGACGGAAAAAATTATTTTATTAACCTTTGTTGTTGCCTGTTGTGCGGGATATTTAAAGGCAACTGCCCAGCGCGGGCTTTTTGCGGTTACGCCCAAAATGCGCTGCAAATCAAAAGAATTTACTTTAACCACAAGCCCGTCCGCGTCGTATTTAAGGGTATGCAAAGTATCTTTAAAATTATTGTAAAACTTTACAACATCATTAATATCCGTAAACACTTCTCTGACGGGAGAGGTCGGCAGTCCGCACGCCCTGCACATATCCATAAATTGCGTAAAACTGTTTACGCCCAACTCGCCAAAACCGTAAGAGTGGGCAAAAAATTTCAACGGCCGCTGGGCCGTAATCTTAGGGTCTTTTTGGCGGATAGAACCAGCCGCCGCGTTTCTGGTATTGGCAAAGGGCGGTAAATCAGCCTCAAGCTGTTTTTGATTTAATTTTTCAAGGTCTTGTTTTTCAAGGTAAATTTCCCCGCGGAATTCCACCGTGCCGCTTATTTCTTGTTGCAGGCGCAGGGGGATACAGTTTATCGTGCGGATATTTGCGGTAACATCTTCCCCCGTTTTCCCGTCGCCGCGCGTTGCGGCTTTGGTTAAAACGGAATTGGTGTAGGTTAGGGAAATGGAAACGCCGTCAATTTTACTTTCAACGGCCATTTCAAAATTATCGCGATTAAGGTTTTTTGCAGTGCGTTCGTGCCAAGCGCGTATATCTTGCTCGTTATAAGTATTGTCTAAGGACATCATCGGCGTAAGATGCAGCGCGGGCGCAAAAGAGGAGGAGGCTATGCCCCCTATCCTCTGCGTGGGTGAATCTAAAGTTATATATTGCGGGTTTTCTGCTTCAAGCTGTTTAAGTTTGGAGTAAAGCTTATCGTATTCGTAGTCGGAAATTT
>JAEXBW010000025.1 GCA_023393825.1 Elusimicrobiota bacterium
CCTAAGACCTAAATACAAATAGGTCTTTTTGCTCTTGCATATAAGATACTTAAACAATATACTGATATTATAAAGTCAGTTTTACACGGAGAATTTAGAATGAAAATATTTAAAGTAGCTTCAATAGTTTTATCGGCTGTTTTTGCTCTTTCTTTAGCCTCTTTTGCAGAAAAGCCCACAGTTCCTGCGGACAATACAAAAGTTGCAAAGAAAGTAGACACGGTTTTAGCTGCCAAAACCGCCGCTTCCGCCGCTGCAAAAGCCCAGCAGGAAAGTAAAGAAAAAACCGTAGACTATAAATACGGGCAGGTTATAGACCTTGATGCCTTAGACGGCAAAACGCTTATTGCTCTTTTCCCCGCTTCAAGCAAAACAATTAATATCGTTAAAGAAACAGTTACCTTTTATATAGCGTACAGCAATTACAGCTATAAATTTGACATTTCTTTAAAGGATAACAAACAGCTTAAAGTTATTGTTACCCCGTTGCCGCAGAAGGAAAAACTTATCCCCACCGCGGAAGCCCGCTTTGTTTTGGGAGAAGACTCCCTTGACCTCGCCTTAAGAGCGGTAACAATGGATGATGTTAATGACGGCATGGGCTGGGGCGAAGTTTACAAAATAGCCAACGTCAACTAATAAAGTTTTTAATCACAAAAGCCCGCCGCCTTAAAAAGCAGCGGGTTTTTTTATGGGTCTAAAAAGCTTTTCTTATAGGTCTTTTCGCCCTTGCGGGCAGCTTGTTTAAACGGTAAAATTTAAGTGTAAGTATTTAAAAGGAGATTACAATAAAATGAAAAAGATATTACTCTTATCCGTACTTGCAGTTTTTGCTTCCCCTGTTTTTGCCCAGTTATTAACCCCCGACACCATTCCGGGGCTTTTAAAGGATACGCGCAACCCTATGTCTAAACAAGTTGCCATTGTCTTAGAAAGAGAATGGAAGAACGCAAAAGAGGCCAATCAGCCTTTTCCTAACACAGAAGTAAAGAACATAGAATATAAACCCGGCTCTTCCATAAGCCTTATGCCTTTTCATGGTCAGCCGATAAGTTTTAAAATCGCTTTGCCCGAAGGCAAAAAAGCCGTGCTTAAGGAAAAAAGCTATACCTTTTTAACAGGATATAACAGATACGACTTTAGATTTGATTTTAAAGTAGAAAAAAATTATCTGCTTGTTCTCATCACTCCTAAAGAAAAAGTTGAACCGCTTGAAGGCACAATAAGAGCAAGCGTTAGCCTTCCCGATGCTTCTACCACAGACGGTGCCATTTCTCTGCACCTTAAAGCCGTCACGATGGACGATGTTAACAGTGGTTTAGGTTGGGGCGAAGTTCGCACTATAGCTTTCTTAAAATAAACACTGTTTTTGATTAAAATAAAATTCCGCCTTTTATAGGGCGGAATTTTTTATGGGCCGAAAACGGGTCTTGATTTTTTAACCTTTTAAAGTTATTTTATAGGCATAATACGCAAGAGGATTTATGATAAAAACTTTTTTCTTATTTCTTTTAATGGCTTTCCCCACCGCGTCTTTTGCACAACAGATTGCGGGCCTGCTTCGCTAGATTTTATTCCCGTATAAAGTTAGTGCAAATATTTTTTACTTCTTAAAAGCAGCAAATAAAAAACCCTCTTAATTTTTTAAGAGGGTTTTTAAATCAGTGGCTTAATGCTTATTTGGCATTAACCATTTTGGCTCTGGAGACATCACCTTTCTTGTCTAAGAAATAGAGATATCCTTTTTCTTTTTTTACGCCGGCTTTTGCGACTTTTTTGGGCTTGCCGCCTTTTTTGCCGCCGCGAGCCATTTGAACTCTGGAGACATCACCGTCTTTGTCAATGTAGTAAAGGAAACCTTCTTCGCGTTCTACACCTACTTTCAGAACTTTTTCTGCCATGGTTTTTCTCCTGCTTAGAATAAGGGCCGTAGCCCGATGAGAAAAGTCTAATAAATATTTTTAATATATGCAAGGGCTTTTTAGTCGTAATTTAAGACGGAGTTTTTTGGCCTCAATTTTAAGCCGCTCCCTCGTAAGATTATTTTAAGGCTTTTTTGCGGGCTGTCAGTCAAAATCCCACGCTTCTCTGCCGAAGCTTTCTTCTATAAAAGCTATCAGCGCCGTGTGGATATTTATTTGTTTGGGGGTTCTTATGCAGGTTTTTTGTCCGTCTTTTTCTTCCACCCTAAAGTAAACCTCGCAAACGCCTCTGGCTGCGCTCAGCAGGCTGTTTAAGCGCATCAGCTGTTCCTGTGTGGCATTTGCGGGTAAATCGATTACAAGGCGTTTTGCTTTGCGGGAAACGGCATTTAAAATCGGTTCAACGGAATTTATTGTAATTTCGGGCTTGGCGGAAAGTTCATCTCCTCTTATTTCCCCGCTTACAATTACGGCTTGGTTAATTTCTATTTTATTTCCTATTTCCAGCCACACGCGGCTAAATGCATTTGCGGTTATTGATTGAGATTCGTCTTCCAGCGTAAGCTGCGCCCAGTTATCTTTATTTTTTGTCTGGCGTTTTTTTATGCGCGATATTATGCCCGCCACCTGCACGCGGCCCTTTGTGGGATTGTCTTGTATCTGCGATATTGTATTGCCCGCAAGTTTGCTTAAGTGGCGCGAATATTTTGCAAGCGGGTGGCCCGAAAGATATAAACCCAGCACATCTCTTTCGTTATTTAAAAGTTCTGCTTTGGAATACGGTTTTGCTTTTTGCAAAGAAGGCCCCGATGAGGCGGTAATATTTATAATATCGTCGCCAAACAAGCTTTGGCTTGCGCCTTCTTTTTCCTGCTGGATTTGCTGGGCGTGCGCTACAACGGGTTCAATATCTGCCATTGCCTGCGCGCGCGCTTCCTGCGGGGTAAGATTGGGATATAAAGTGTCAAATACGCCCGCAAGCGCGAAAGATTCCAAAGTCTTTTTGTTGGCCTGCGATAAATCTATCCTGACGCAAAAATCCAAAAGGTCTTTAAACGGCCCGTTATTTTTGCGTTCTTTAACTATTGTTTTGCAGGCTTCTTCGCCCACGTTCTTTATGGCGGTAAGGCCAAAGCGTATGCCTTCTTTCCCGTCTGTTGTTTTTTCCACGCTGAAGTTAAACATAGAATGTTGTATATCGGGCGGTAAAATTTCAAAACCCATTTTGCGGGATTCTTCAAGATAGGTAACAATTTTATTTTCTTTATCCATAGAGCCTATGGCATTGTGGCCTATTTCGTTTGTAAGGGCGGAACACATAAATTCTATGGGGAAGTTAGCCTTAAGGTACGCTGTTTGATACGCCACCAGCGCATAAGCGACGGAATGGGATTTGTTAAAACCGTATTCGGCAAATTTTGCCATTTGGTCAAAAATCTTTGTTGCAACTTTTTCGCTTACGCCGTTCTTTGCTCCGCCTTCTATAAACTTAGCGCGGAACTTTTCCATTATCTCCAGCTTCTTTTTACCCATGGCCTTACGCAAGGTATCGGCTTCGCCGGGGGTAAAGCCGCTTAAAACTTTTGCGGTTTCCATGATTTGTTCCTGATAAATCATCGTGCCGTAAGTTTCTCTTAAGATAGGCTCTAAAAGTTTATGCTCTACTGATATTTTTTCCGTACCGTGCTTACGCTTTACAAAGCTGTCCAACATGCCGCTTTGCATAGGTCCCGGGCGGTAGAGAGCGACAAGGGCGGATATATCGCTGAACTGCTCTGGGCATAGTCTTTTTACAAGGTCTTTCATGCCGCCGCTTTCTAATTGGAATATACAGGTTGTCTGCGCAGCGGCTAAAAGTTCGTAAGTTTTCTTGTCGTCTAAGGGTATGTCTTGTATGTCCATACTTATACCGCGCAGCTCTTTTATAAGCTTTACGGTATTGTCTATAACGGTTAAAGTCCTCAGGCCTAAAAAGTCTATTTTTAACAAGCCCATATCAACCAGCGTTTCGCCTTCAAACTGTGTGGTGATAACATCGCGCGAGCCTTTTGCAAGCGGGGTATATTTTGTAATTTCTTCTTTTGTAACAAGTATGCCCGCGGCGTGTACGCCTGTCTGGCGTTTAAGGCCTTCTATTTTTGTGGCGTATTCAAAAAGTTGTTTTACTTTAGGGTCTTTTGCAATTTCGCTTTTAATTTCAGGCACCTGCTCTATCGCGCTGGTAAGAGTGGTGTCCAAAGCGTCGGGGATAAGCTTTGCTATACGGTTGGTATCCTGCGGCGTAAAGCCCATAACGCGGGCCGTATCTCTTAAGGCAAGTTTGGCCTTCATCGTGCCGAAGGTTATTATCTGCGCCACGTTTTTATTGCCGTATTTATCGCGCATATATTCTATGACGCGTTCGCGTCCCGCGTCGGAAAAGTCAATATCCAAGTCAGGCATACTTATACGGTCGGGGTTTAAGAATCTTTCAAAAAGGAGTTTGTTTACAATAGGGTCAACGCGCGTAATATCCATACTGTAAGCCACAATGGACCCTGCGCCCGAGCCTCTGCCCGGCCCTACGGGAATATCATTTGCTCTTGCATATCCTATAAAGTCCGCCACAATCAAAAAGTAGCACGCAAAACCCATGGAAGATATTACTTTTAACTCAAAGTCCAGTCTTTCCATATAGTCCTGCGGTATGGATTCCGTTTTAAGTTTTTTCTTAAGGCCTATAACGCAAAGGTGTTTAAGGTAATCTTCCTGCGTGGTAAACTCTGCGGGAATATCAAACTTAGGTAAAACAAAACCTTCTTTTTTAAATTCAAGGTTGCACTTTTCCGCAATTTCAAGTGTGTTTTTTATGGCGTCTGGGGCATAGTCAAAAAGTTTTGCCATTTCTTCCGGTGTTTTAAAGTAAAGCTCGTGCGTGGTCATTTTAAGACGGTTGGGATCGTCCAAAGTTTTGCCCATAGCAATGCACATATGTATATCATGCGCCTGCCAGTCTTCCCTCTTTTCGTAGTGGCAGTCGTTAGTGGCAACAAGCGGAATGCCTGTTTTTTTGGATACTTCCAAAAGCACTTTAAGCGCGGCCTGCTCCTCGGGAATGCCGTGGTCCATAATTTCTATATAGTAATTACCCTTACCCAGCATATCTTCGTAGCGTTGCGCCACTTTTATCGCAGCTTCAAGCCCTTGGTTAAGCGCTGTTTGCGCAAGTTCGCCCTTAAGGCAGCCCGATAAAGCTATAAGGCCAGCTTTGTGTTCTTTTAATAAATCAAAATCTATTCTGGGGTGATAGTAAAACCCGTCCACCCACGCGGCGGAATTTAACTTCATCAAATTATTGTAGCCGTCAAGGTTTGTGCTTAAAAGGGTGATGTGATTATACTTAGCATTGTTTTTATCTATAACATTGTACTTAAGCGGCGTTGTATAAAATTCGCAGCCTACTATCGGCTTTACGCCAACTTCGCGCGTATTTTTATAAAACTCAACCGCGCCGTACATATTACCGTGGTCAGTCATAGCCATTGCTTTAATTTTATTTTTTGCCAAGTCTTTTAAAAAGTCGGAAGGACCATGACCGGCAATGCGTATCATGCCGTCTAACAGGGAATATTCGGTGTGGTTGTGCAAGTGTATAAATTCTGTCATTTTAATTTGCTGCCTAAAAAGTTAAAATTATTATAGCAAGTAAAAACAAGGCTTCGGGGGCTTCTATGTCTACACATTATAGTAAATTAGTTGAACGCAAAATCAAAAGCAAAAAAATCTATAAGGGAGTCATAGGTTTTAACGAAGATACCGTACGGCTTATCAACGGTAAAACCTCTACCAGAGCATATACGGTACACCCCGGCGCCAGCGCAATTTTACCTATTGCAGATGACGGCTCCATAATATTTGTAGAACAATACCGCTACCCCATAAAAACCGTAACTTTAGAGCTTCCCGCAGGGAAACTTAAACCGCGCCAAACCCCGCTTGCGTGCGCCAAGGCAGAACTGGCGGAAGAAACAGGCTACCGCGCCGCCAAGATGACAAAACTTTTAGATTTTTGCCCCTCGGTTGCCTTTTCCGACGAAGTTTTGCATATCTTTATAGCCACTGGCCTTACCGAAGGGAAAACCAACCCCGATGACGATGAGTTTGTAAATACCAAAAAACTTTCTTTTGAAAAAGCTTTAGAACTGGTAAAAAAAGGCAAAATACGGGACAGTAAAACGCTTATAGCCTTACTTTACTATAAAACTTTTTGCTTAAAATAGACGGTTTTACGCAAGCTTTTCGCCCGCGCGCGTCAAAAATTTTATAAAATTTCCATTATGACTCAAATCTTAGAAGGCAAAACTCTCTCCGCTCAAATACGCTCAGGTCTTTCTGCGCGCGTTGCTTTTTGCGCGTCCAAGCTCGGCCGCGCGCCAAAGCTTGTCGGTATCTCTTGGCAGGGCGATTACGCGGGCTTTTTGTATTTGAATAAAGAAGCCGATGCCGCCCGCAAACTGGGTATTGCCGCAGAGATACGCGAAGTGGACGACCACACTACTGCGGAAGAATTTTTTGCCATTGTCAGGCAGGTATCGCAGGACGAAAGTATTGACGCCGTTTTAATCCCGCGTCCTTTGCCACCCGCTTTAAATAATTTAGATATTGCACCATTTTTAAATCCCGCGCAGGATATAGACGGCTCTGGTCTTGTAAGTATGGGCCGCTTGTTTATGTGTAAAAGCTGGGATAATGTTTTAGCTTTAGATACTTTTGTTTCCTGCTGCGCTTTGGCTGTTATGCGCCTGCTGGACTTTCATAATATTCCCGTAAGCGGTAAAAGAGTTGCAATGCTCGGCCGCAGCAATACTGTGGGCAGTCCGCTTGCCAAAATGCTCACCTGCAAAAATGCCACTGTTACTTTATGTCATACCAAAACGGAAAATATTGCCGATATTTTAAAAGAAAGCGATATTGTAATTTCCGCCACGGGCCGCGCGCGCTTTATTAAGAAGGAAATGCTAAAAAAAGGTACAATAATCATTGACGTAGGGACAAATCAGGACGAGAACGGCATCTTTTGCGGCGACGCTGATTTTGATAATATAAAAGAAATTTGCAGCATATCGCCCGTACCGGGCGGCGTCGGCCCAGTTACGCTGGCGTGTTTGCTGGAAAATATAGTAATATCAGCAGAGAGGAAAGTAAAATGAAACAACTTTTAATTTTAACCGTTTTAACTCTTGTTCTTACCGGCTGCTATGGAATGACCTCCAACGGAGGCTCCAAAAGCTTTGCCCAGCAAATAGCGGAGCTTGAAGCCCAGCCCGTCCCGCAGGACGGCAAGGCGGGGACTTCTCCCTCCGTCACGCAAAGCGAGGTTGACCGCGCGCTTGACGTAGCGCAGGAAGCGCAAAAAGAACGCAGAGCGGAAGCCCCTTTAGTGGAATCCAATTACATTTTTCAGGTAATGCCCGATAAAGGCACCTATTCTTTTGACGAATACAATCAGGTTGTTACAGACGACCCGAAGAGCGACGATTATTCCCAAACCAAACGCTTGTGGAATAAACCCAAAAGAATTAAACCCGATACCTATGCGGCGGAAAGCGCGCCCGCAGAAGGGGAGGGATCCGGCGATGCGGAAGCGGCCCCCTCCTCCGACAGCGGCGATAGTTCGGACGAAGAATATTAATCTTTCAGTATAAATAAAAAAGCCCCGCTTATTTAAACAGCGGGGTTTTTTTATGCTCTTTTTTTGTTTTATAAAAACTTAAGCGGTAAGGCCGATACTCCAAAAATTCTTAAGCAAAATATCAGGCCTGTCGGAAAATATTCCGTCCACCCCAATCTTGCCCAAAGCCTTTGCCTGCTCGTCGTCATTAACCGTGTAAACTAAAACTTTTATATTATGCGCGTGGCAGGTATCAACAATTTTTTTGTTAACGCGCGCCGCGCTTATATTAACGCTGAAAGCGTTTAAAGCTAAAGCTTCTTTTATATCAAACACGCGTGTAAGGCGGCCTATTTTTATATTTGCGTCCAAGGCGCGCACGCGCTGCAAGCATGGTAAATCAAAAGAGGATATTAAAAGCCTTTCTTTGTGTGCGGTTTTATCAGTATTTAAAAGTTTAAAAAGTTTTTCTTCTATCGCGGGGTAAAGATTATCATCATTCTTAATTTCTATATTAAGGTTTATATCCTTTCCAAGCACGGCAAGAACATCGCTTAAAAGCGGAACATCATAACGCGCAAGCTGCGCAAAAGTAAGATTTTTTATGGGCTGTTTTGTTTCTTTCAAAACATAATCGTGATAGATTACAAGTTGCCCGTCTTTGGAAAGTTGCACATCGGTTTCAAAGTATTTCGCGCCAAGCGCTAACGCGCCTTTAAAGGCTTCAATTGTATTTTCTTTAAAGTAGGCGCTTGCGCCCCTGTGCGCTATAATAAGCATAAGTTATTGTATTTTAAAAACTTTTTTAAGATTATCAACAACTTCCTGCGGCACGTCCATACCGGGGGTATTATCCCTGCCGCTTTTGCTGCCGTGGTGGTCGGACCCGCCCGATACCAACAAATTATATTTTTTGGCTATCATAAGCAAGTCTTGGCGCATATCAAATGAATGTGAGGGGTAGTAAACTTCTATGCCGTCCAAGCCCGCAGTCGCCCAGTTGGGAAAGTCCCAACAATCTTTAACAATACCGGGGTGGGCTATAAAGGCAAGCCCGCCTGCGGCTTTTATTGCTTTTATTACATCAAGCACACCTTCCCCCGCGGAGGGTACATAACCCGCTTTGCCTGGGATTAAAAACTTTCTAAAGCCTTCTTGGCGTGTGGGTACAATACCTTTATTTTTAAGCGCGTCTGCCACGTGCGCGCGGGAGGCAACATTGCGCACAAGGCGGAAAACATCTTCTTCCGTTATATCCACGCCGCTTTGCGCCAGCTGGGATATTATGGTTTTAATTCTGGTATTTCTTTTTTCTCTGTTTGATGCAAGAAAATCCTGCAAGTGTTTATTTTGCAGGTCTGTGTTATAACCTAATATATGTAAATGGTCGTGTTCGCGGGTGCTTATTTCCACACCGTTTATAAATGTTATTCCCGCGTTTTCTGCTTTTTGTTTGGCTTGTTCGGTAGCTTCGGTGGTATCGTGGTCGGTTACGGACATCATTGTAACGCCGCGCGTAAGATATGCATGCACAACTTCAGCCGGGGTAGTGGTACCGTCGGAATATTTTGTATGTGCATGCAAATCTATAACGGGCATTTTAAATCTTTTCTACGGCTGTTATCTGCGGCATTGCTTCTTTTAAATATCTTTCAATACCGTGTTTTAAAGTCATAGTAGCCATGGGGCAAGAACCGCACGCGCCCTGAAGCTTAACCTTTACAACACCTGTAGCTTCGTCAAAAGATACAAACTCCACATCTCCGCCATCGGCCTGAAGCGCGGGGCGAACTTTCTGTAAAAGGGCTATTATTTGGTTTTCCATTTTGACACCTCTTCCTTTTTTATTTATCATATCATTTATAGAGGATGCAAGGAAAGCGGGCTGACAGTAAGGCGGCCCCTCCCCGCGCGCGGCTTAGGCAGCAAAATTCTCTTGATAAAACCGAAAAATATGATATACTTTTTTTATCTGGTTTGGTAATTTAGAGGTACAGAGGATAATTATAATGAAGAATATAATTAAAATTACAATCGCTTTATTTGCAGTTTTTTTCGCTGTCAGCGCGAATGCCGCAGCAAAATACGCCAGCATAGGCGTTAAGGAAGCCAACGTCAGAAAGTGCGCCAGCGCAAGATGCGCCATTAAGTTTAAAGTATGGAAGTATACTCCCGTTGAAATGCTTGGGGTAAGCAAAGATAAACAATGGGTAGAGGTTAAAGATTTTGAAGGCTTTCGCGGTTGGATACATAAAGACTTATTGGATAAAACACCGGGTCTTTCCGCCAAAAGCGACGCCAATGTAAGAACAGCCCCCAGCTCCAAAGCCTCTGTGGCTTGGGTTGTGGAAAAGGGCTTTTCTTTAAAGTTCATTAAAAAGCAGGGCGCCTGGTATCAGGTGGAAGATGATGACGGCACAAAAGGCTGGATAAGCTCTTCCGTAGTCTGGGGCTTTTTGGAATATAAAAAATAGTTTTTAAAATAAGGGCTTTTGCGGCAGTTTGCGCAAAGGCCTTTTTTATCTCTTAAGCGGCCGAAAAACTGTTAAGAGAGTTATAAATAAGGTATAATTTAAGTATGAGAAAATTTGTAATAGCAACTACAATCGTAGTCCTTGGTTTTGGCGGGTGGGCAGTAACATCCGGCAAGGCTGCAAAAGGCTTTTCCCTTTCGGGTAAGGTAGAAGTGGCCGACAGGCTGCTTAAGACGGCGGAAGCTACAAATGTTTCCTGCGCGATAGTAGTAAAGAACGAGGCTGATGTACCAATAGCCATTAAACGTGTGGTTAACCCAAAGTTTCCCATGCAGTTTAATATGGACAAAAGCGACCTTTTAATAGATTCCTACAACGGCAATATTAAGTTGGAAGTACAAATTAACTCTCACGGTAATTTAGGCGTATTGCGCCGCGGCGATATTTTTGGCGAGGCTGAGGGTGTTTATACCTCGGGGCAAAAAGATATCCTGCTTGTGGCCGATAAGATGATAGGTACGCCAACCCTTGCGGGCAAGACAAGAGGCAACTTCTTTAGAACTGCAGCAAGGTAACAAACATTTTTTTGAGCAAAGACCCTCGCCTGTGGCGGGGGTTTTTGTTTCTGCGCCGCACAGGGCTTAATTAGTATAATAAAGGTAGTTAATATCGGAGATAATTATGTGGGATTACACAGATAAAGTGATGGATCACTTCAAAAATCCGCGTAACGCGGGGGAAGTTCCCAATGCAGACGGCACGGGCCAGGTTGGCAGTCTTGTCTGCGGAGACGCATTAAAACTTACAATTAAAGTAGATAAAGCGACCGAAACAATTACAGATATAAAATTTCAAACCTTCGGCTGCGCAAGCGCAATAGCGTCCTCTTCAATTCTTACGGAAATGGCAAAAGGCAAAACTTTAGAACAGGCCGCCGCGATAACCAATCAGGATATAGCAAAAGAACTCGGCAACCTGCCCGAAGAAAAAATGCACTGCTCCGTTATGGGTATGGAAGCTTTGGAAGCCGCAATTAAAAGCTACCGCCAAGGCGGCAAGCCTATAGTGTTTGAGGAAGACCCCTCAGCCCATATCGTCTGCAAATGCTTTAACGTAAGCGAAGAAGCCATTATAAAAGCCATACACACCAACAAACTTACCACGGTGGAAGACGTTACCCACTTTACCAAAGCTGGCGGCGCGTGCGGCCAGTGTAAAGGCAAAATACAGGAAATTTTAGACAGAGTATTATCGTGCGAAATCCCCAGTGCGGCAAAACCCAAACCGTTTGCTTCGCTTACCATCGTAGAAAAGATTAAACTTGTGGAAAAAGTTTTGAACGAAGATATTAAACCCAAGCTTAACCTTGACGGCGGCAGTGCGGAACTTGTTGATATCAGCGGCAATACCGTAAAGATAAAAATGCTTGGTATGTGCGGCGGCTGTATGAATGCCAAATTTACCATCAAATCCTTTATAGAAAAGGTTTTGAAAGAGAAGATAGACCCTTCCTTAGAGGTTGAACAGGCATGAAAGTAACTTACTTTGATAACAATGCCACCACCCGCACTTTACCAGAAGTGTTGGAGGCTATGACCCCGTATTTTACGGAGTATTACGGCAATGCCAGCAGCATACATACCTTTGGCGGCAGCAATAAAAAAGTTATAGAAAACGCCAGAAGGCAGGTATCCGCGCTTATCAATGCAATGCCTGCGGAAGTTGTATTTACTTCGGGCGGTACGGAAGGCGACAGTGCAGCCGTATATTCCGCCATTAACAGCTACCCCAATAAAAAACATATCATCACCTCCGCCGTGGAACACCCTGCAATTTTAGAGCTTTTTAAGCTTCTTGCTTCCAAAGGCTACAAAGTTGATTTTATCGGCGTGGACAGTTTTGGCCGTTTTGATATGGAAAGCTACAAAAAGCTGATAGACGATAACACGGCTTTAGTTTCCGTAATGTGGGCCAACAGCGAAACAGGCACAATATTCCCCATAGCGGAAATTGCAAAAATAGCGCATCAGCACGGCGCCTTAATGCACACCGACGCTGTGCAAGCCGTCGGCAAGATAGAAGTTGACGTTAAAGCGGCTGATGTTGATATGATGTCTTTCTCCGCCCACAAGTTTAACGGGCCTAAAGGCATCGGCGGGCTTTACATAAAACAAGGCACGCGCTTTTTGCCCTTTATGGTCGGCGGTCATCAGGAAAAGCTGCGCCGCGCAGGTACGGAAAACGTACCCGGTATAGTCGGCTTTGGCAAAGCGGCGGAAATAGCAAAAGAAACGCTGCATCTTTATAAAGAAAAAGTTGCCCCGCTCCGCGACATGTTAGAGCAAGGCCTTTTGGCGGCGATAGAAGACGTAAAAATTAACGGGGACGCGTCCGCCAGACTGCCCAATACAACAAATTTAAGTTTCGGTTATATAGAAGGCGAATCTATACTTATGTTCTTAAACGAACACGGCATCTGCGCTTCTTCAGGCTCTGCCTGCACGTCAGGCTCTTTGGAACCGTCGCACGTGCTTAGGGCTATGGGCGTGCCGTTTCAGTTTGCGCACGGTTCCATAAGATTTTCCTTAAGCAAGGCCAGCACAAAGGAAGAGGTGGATTTAGTACTTTCCGTAATGCCCGCCATAATCAAAAACTTAAGGCAGCTCTCCCCGTTTCACCGTCAGCAGGCGGCTGTAAAGTAATAGCCTGTCAGACGTAAAAAATGCTTTAATGTATAAGCAGTTCATTTAAACCGACGGTTTTATTCAAACAATAAAGAGGTAATATGTTAACTTATATAATTGACAAAGTTTTAGGGACAAAAAGCGAACGCGAATTAAAACCCCTTCAACCCATTGTAGACAAAATCAATTCTTATGACGCGCAATACTCCGCATTAAGCGACGAGGCTCTTAAAAATAAAACCGTTGAGTTTAAAGAAAGGCTTGCCAAAGGCGAAACGCTTGATAGTATCCTGCCAGAGGCCTTTGCCACCGTGCGCGAAGCCGCAAAACGCGTTATCGGCCTGAAACACTACGACGTACAGCTGCTTGGCGGTATGGTTTTGCACAGCGGCAAAATATCGGAAATGAGAACAGGCGAAGGTAAAACCTTAGTGGCCACTCTTCCCTCCTATCTTAACGGCTTAACGGGCAAAGGCGTACACGTTGTTACCGTTAACGACTACCTTGCCAAACGCGACAGGGAATGGATGGGGCCTATACACGAATTTTTGGGTTTAACCGTCGGCTATATCAATCACGATATGGACAATGCCGAACGCCGCGAGATGTACCTTAAAGATATTACCTATGTAACCAATAACGAACTGGGTTTTGACTATCTGCGCGACAATATGGTTATCCGCGCGCAGGACAGAGTACAACGCAAACTTAACTATTGTATCGTCGACGAAGTAGACTCCATATTGATAGACGAAGCCAGAACACCGCTTATTATATCGGGTCCGTCGGACCAAAAGACGGATAAATATTTTATAGTTAACCGCATGATACCTTCTCTCAAAATCCGCAAAGTTACGGAAAAGGATGAGGTTAACGCCAAATATGCGGGCGAAGATTTATCAGAAGGCTTTGACGCTTTAATAGACGAAAAGAACCACACGGTTTCCCTTACCGACCAAGGCGTTGCCAAGGCGGAAAAAATGCTGGGCATACCCAATATTTATAACGACGTAGAATCCGAATGGGTACACCACATTAACCAAGCTTTACGCGCCCACCATCTTTACGAACGCGACGTGCATTACGTTGTAAAAGACGGCGAAATTGTGATAGTGGACGAATTTACGGGCCGCCTTATGCCGGGCAGAAGATGGTCCGACGGTTTACACCAAGCCGTTGAAGCCAAAGAACATATGCCCATTAAGGAAGAAAATCAAACCTTAGCCACAATTACCTTCCAGAACTTCTTTAAGCTTTACTCCAAACTGTCAGGTATGACGGGTACGGCTATGACGGAAGCCAATGAATTTTGGACAATTTATAAATTAGACGTTGTGGAAATCCCTTCCAACAAACCCTGCTTAAGGACAGATTATCCCGACCTCGTTTACAAAACGGAAAAGGAAAAATTTGCCGCCGTTATAGCGGAAGTGGAAGGCCTTTGGAAAAAGGGCCAGCCCGTCCTCGTCGGCACGCGCTCTATAGAAAAGTCGGAACACCTTTCCAATATCTTAAGAAGCAAAGGTATTCCGCATAAAGTTTTAAACGCTAAATATCACGAAATGGAAGCCCAAATAATCAGTCAGGCGGGCCGCAAAGGCGCAGTAACAATAGCCACCAACATGGCAGGCCGCGGTACCGATATCGTGCTGGGCGGCAACCCTTGTGATAAAGAAGAGCAGGAATTTGTAGCGCAAAACGGCGGGCTTACCGTAATCGGTACCGAACGCCACGAAAGCAGACGTATTGATAATCAGCTGCGCGGACGCTGCGCCAGACAGGGCGATAAAGGTTCCAGCCGCTTCTTTGTCGCGCTTGACGACGAACTTATGCGCCTTTTCGGCAGCGAACGTATTGCAAGTATAATGACGCGTTTGGGCATGGCGGAAGGCGAGGCTATTGAATCTCGCTTAATTTCCAAACAGATAGAAGGCGCGCAACGCCGCGTGGAAGGCCATAACTTTGATATAAGAAAGCATCTCTTGGACTATGATAAAGTTATGAACCAGCAGCGCACGGCGGTATACGGTTTAAGAAACGCAATCTTAGACGGCGCAAACTTTACCGAACGCATAGACCAAATGTTAGAAGAAACCGCGGAAGAAGTATTCTTTAAATTCTTTAACGAACGCCACCCGCAATCTTCCGACTTTGCAAGTCTTAACACATATTTAAAACGTATCTTTACCGTTGATATAACTTTCTCGCCTGAAAGCGTGCAGGGCAAGAGCAAAAAAGAATTGGTGGAAGAGGTTATTACAGCTGTAAAAACAACTTACTCCAACAGAGCAAAATATTTTGAAGAGCAGGCAATTAACTTTGGCGAAATTGAAAGTATGCTCCTCTTACAGCTTTTAGACCAAAGCTGGAAGCAGCACCTTTACGAATTAGACCAAGTACAAAAGAGCGTCGGTTTGCGTGCCTACGGGCAAAAAGACCCGCTTATAGAATATCAAAAGGAATCTTTCTCCCTGTATCAAACAATGATGACAAAGGTAAGAGATCTTTTTGTGGAATATATCTTCCGTCTGCAGCTGCCGCCCAAACGCAGCGCACAGCCAGCCGCGCAGGAAGGCATGGCTAGGGACGAGGAAGAATCAGGGCAGGACGGGCCTCATAAAATAGGCCGCAACGACCTTTGTCCCTGCGGCAGCGGCAAAAAATATAAAAAATGTTGCGGAAAATAAACTTTAAAAATATATTTAAAAAGCAAAACTCATCCTCCTCCGTTGTTAAGACGGCGGAGGATGTGCCGCAAAATGAGGCAGAATTAAACTCTTTCGACCCGTATTCCCAGCCTCAGGCTCCGCTCCCCCCCGACCTTTCTGACGAATCTGTTTTAGCTCGCGTACAAAAAGAATTTGAACACTCCGCCCCTGCCGCCACCAAAGCGGAGGCACAGCAAAAAGCTACCGCGAAAACAGAAAAATTTAAACTTGACGCTTTTGACTGCCCCGACGAAGGCCCTATAATCCCCGTAGTAAAAAAGAAGCCGTGGTGGCTGGTTTTTATAACGGATGTTTTTAACGGTTTTGTTCTTGCTTCCTGTATAGTTTTAACCGCCGCTTTACTGGGCGAAAGTTATTTACAGCACACATATCCCCTTTTAGCTTTTGTTGCTTTTATCCCGTTTGGGATAGCTTTGCTTAATATAAAGAGCGCGCTTTTAAGCTGGTTTTACGGTATGGCAACAGGGTCATTTTTTTATCTTATTATCCTCTATTGGATTTACCCTACCGTGCAGGCAGGCACGCAAGAAGCGGTGCTGGCGGGCGGCGCGGTATCAGGGCTTTCCGTAATACTTGCTTTGCAATTCGGTTTATTTTCTCTAACGGTACATTTTGTAAAAAAAGTTAAATGGCTTTTCCCGCTTACGGCGGCTTGCGCGTGGGTCGCGTGGGAATTGGCCCATCAGTTTATCGCCTATAAATATATGGGCTTTCCGTGGTTTGTGCTGGGTTACACGCAATATGCTAACCAGCCTTTAATACAAATAAGTTCCGTTACGGGCGCGTACGGCGTAAGTTTTGCCATAGCGTTTTTTGGTTTTTCAATGGCGTATATTGCGGGCAAAAGATGCAGCTTTTCAAGAATCATATACTTTGTTCTGCCCGTCGCGCTGCTTATATTATTTTATTCTTACGGCGTAAGAACAATAAAAACATACGAAAGTCTTATACAGGCAAACCCGCAAAAACTTTCCGTCGCGCTTATGCAAACCGATACGCACGACACTTTACTTGCGGGATTTAACGAAGACGTAACATATATGATTGCCGAGCAGGTTATGGACCTTAACGGCAAAAAAGTTAATCTTATAATCTGGCCGGAAAGTTCCTTCCCCGGCAGTTTTAAGGACGATGCTTACTCCTCTTTCCTTATGCGCGTTTCACAGCGCACGGGCGCGTCGCAAATAGCAGGCTCTTACGAGGAAACCGCAGACAATAAGGCCTATGTTTCCGCAGGCTTATTTGACGCCACTGGCTTTAAAGATTCCTACCACAAAATGAAGCTTGTTCCTTTTGGCGAATTTTTACCTTTCGGCAGTTTGCTTAAACCGTTTTACGCGCAGTATAATATCACCAGCCTTACGGGAGATTTTACCGAAGGTAAAGACGCGGGCAAAGTCCTCTTTTTTACCTTTGATGACGACTACGGCCGCACCAAAACATTTACCATAGGCGCGCAAGTTTGCTTTGAATCTATCTTCCCCTCAATATGGCGCAAACAGGCTTTAAACGGCGCGCAGTTTTTTGTTAACCTTTCCAATGACGGTTGGTTTTTGGATACCGCCGCCCCATACCAGCATTTACGCGTAAATGTCTTCCGCGCGGTGGAAAACCGCCGCCCCGTATTGCGTTCCACCACCACAGGCGTATCGGCGTGGGTGGACAGCCTTGGTAAAATAAAATTTCAAACTCAGCTTGATAAAAAAGAAACCGCTTTACTTAACTTTTATTTTCAGCCGCGCACAGCAAAAACTTTTTATACGCTTTACGGCGACATTTTTGCATATATCTGCGCTGGCATAACGCTAACCGTTTTTATTTTTACGCTGGTATTTTTAAACTCTAAAGAATATGATTGAACCTAAAGAAATAGAAAACAGTATAGAAGATATTTCTGCCCGTCTGGCAAAGATATATAAAATACAGAATATAGAACAAAAAAAACAGCAACTTAAAGCAAAGGAATCTTTAAGCGCGGACCCTTCTTTTTGGAATGATTCCAACAATGCCAAGCTTGTTTCTAAAGAAATTGATTCCTTAAAAACAGATATAGAAACCTACGCCTCTCTGCTGCGCGCGCTGGAAGATAACAAAACTCTTTTTGAACTTGCGCTTGATATGCAAGATAATGCGGAGCTGGATGCGGCCTTTGCCTCGCTTAAAAGTTTAGACGAAAATTTAAAAGCGGTAGAGTTTAAAACCAAACTTTCTCACCCCAACGATAAGCTTAACGCGATAGTAAGCATACACGCGGGCGCGGGCGGCACGGAATCTTGCGACTGGGCCGATATGCTTTTAAGAATGTACACGCGCTGGGCGCAGGAACACAATTTTAAAGTAACCGTTACCGACGTGCTTGCGGGGGAAGAAGCGGGCATAAAAAACGTTACGCTTTTTATAGAAGGCCCTTATGCCTACGGCTTTTTAAAGTCGGAAAACGGCGTACACCGCCTTGTCCGTATTTCTCCTTTTGACGCCAACAGTCGCCGTCATACTTCCTTTGCTTCTTTGGACGTGCTGCCCGATATTGAAGAAGATATTAATATAGAAATAGCGGAAAAAGATATAGATGTTATCACTTGCCGCAGCGGCGGTGCGGGCGGGCAAAACGTAAACAAGGTGGAAACGGCCGTTAGAATAACCCACAAACCTACGGGCATAGTTGTGGCGTGTCAGGTGGAACGTTCCCAACTGCAAAATAAAACGCGCGCCTTAAAAATGTTAAAGGCAAAACTTTACGAACTTGAGATGGATAAAAAACGCTCCGAAATGGAACGCCACTACGGCGAAAAGGGCGATATTGCCTGGGGCCACCAAATCCGCTCTTATGTATTTATGCCGTACCAGCTTGTTAAAGATTTAAGAACAGGTTACGAAACCTCCAATATACAAGGCGTTATGGACGGGGATTTAGACGCTTTTATGCAGGCCTATCTTGATTTTAAAGCAGGTAAATAATTATGCAGCAGGGTTTATATATCCATATTCCTTTTTGCGTTTCTAAATGTAATTACTGCGATTTTATTTCTTATGCGCAGTCGGAAGATTTTATGCAGCCCTATATCCAGTGCGTGCTTAAAGAGGCTTCCTTTTACAAAAATCTGCCAAAACCGCAAACGCTTTATATCGGCGGCGGCACACCCAGCCTTTTGCCCGTTAAAGAAATGGAAACTTTATTTAAAGGCATCAGCAGAGTGTTTGGCGATACCCGCAAACTTTCCGAAGTTACCTTTGAATGCAACCCCGAAAGTATTACAGAAGAAAAACTTAAATACTTAAAAGCCTTCGGCGTAACGCGCCTTAGCATAGGTATGCAAACCACCTGCGCGGAACATTTAAAGCTTATCGGCCGCGCCCATACGCGCGAACAGTTTTTTGAAGCTTATGAGCTTGCCTCAAAATATTTTGACAATATAAACATAGACGTTATTGCCGCCCTGCCCCAGCAAACCCTTGCCGACTTTGAATATACATTGCAGGAAGTTGTTAATCTTGACCCGCGCCATATTTCCGTCTACGGCTTGCAGGTTGAGGAAGGTACAAAGTTGTATGATGACGGCTATCAGACCGATGACGATTTATGCCGCAAAATGTTGGAACACGCCGCAAAATATCTTGCGCTTTGCGGATACGAGCAGTACGAAATTTCTAACTACGCCAAGCCGGGGTTTGAGTGTTTGCACAATATTAACTACTGGCAAAACGGGCCTTATATAGGCCTTGGCGTTGCCGCCGCCGCATACATAGACGGCGAACGCCGCCAAAATACCAATGATTTGGAAGAATATATAGCCTGCGTAATGCGCGGGCAAAACCCCGTAAAATTCAGCGAAACGCTGGAGGGTAAAGCCAAACTGGGCGAGAATATTTTGCTTGGCCTAAGGATGATGGAAGGCATATTGCCCACGCAGGAAATGCAGGAAGTTTTTGCCAAAGATTTTAATAAACTTATAGACGAAGGTTTGTTGGAATTAATTAACGGCAGGCTGCGCCTTAGCGAAGAAGGTAAATATCTGGCTAACCGCGTATTCAGCCGTTTTGTAGAGCCTTTTTAATATGAAGATAACTCCCGTACAAACAGCAATTTTTGAGCCTTGCCAAAATCTGCCCGCGTTTATAGCGCGTCATTTACCGTCGGTAAAAGAGGGCAGCATTATTGCGGTATCTTCAAAAGTAGCAGGCCTTTGGGAGGGCCGCACCGCGCCTCTTAAAGATAAGGCAAAACTTATTAAAAAGGAAAGTTCCTTTGCCCTAAAAACCGCCCTTTGCCACTTTACAATCAAAGACGGTATGGTTATGACAAACGCGGGCATAGACGAGTCTAACATAAAAGGTCAGTTGGCTTTATTGCCAAAGGACTGTTATAAAACAGCGGAAGTTTTACGCAAAGAACTTTGCAAAATATACGGCGTTAAAAAGCTGGGTATTATTCTTACGGATAGTATGATACTGCCTTTAAGAGCAGGCATTATAACGGCGGCTGTGGCTTACAGCGGTTTTTGCGGCGTTAAAGATTACAGGGGCAAAAAAGATATTTACGGGCTTAAGTTAAAAATGACTTTGGTTGATATTGCAGATACTCTTGCCGCGGCCGCGGGCCTTATGATGGGCGAGGGCAAAGAACAAACGCCTTTTGCCGTTATAGAAGACGCCCCCGTTAAATTTACTTCCAAATCCCGCAGGGGGGAAATACAATATCCCCTTAAAGACGATTTATATTATCCCTTCTTTAAAAAATTCCTTAAAGACTAAAATTTAATTTGATATTTTAAAGCGGTTTCAATGCAGCCAAGCGCAAAGGAATCCGTCATACCCGCAATGTAATCTGTAATAATCTGCTGCGGGTAAACGCCGTCTTTTTTGTACACGGCTTTCATCGCGTTTATGTATCTGCCAAAACCCTGCGCGGTTTCTTTCTGCTCTTTTTGGTATCCGCCTTCAAGCCCGTGCTTTGCAAAAAGTTCCATATAATAATCAAACAATTCGCCGACGGCTTTTTGCAGCACGCTTCTTTGCTCGGTAAGCGAGGGATGCCCGTAGATGTGCTTGTAGTTAAAGTTTTTAAGCTCTACCATAAGTTCAAACTTAGCGTTGGAAAAGCCTATATAATCTTTATCTTTAGAGTTTTCCGTCAAATCCATAACAAGAGTATTAATAATCTCGCCGTTATTTTTGCCCAACTCTTTTTGCAATATTGAAGGCACCTGCGCGTGCGTTATTATATGTTCGCGCACGGCGTCTTCTATATCACGGCCAAGGTAGGCAATTTTATCTGCAAGGCGCACAATGCAGCCTTCGTAGGTGGAGGGCAAATGCCTTCTGTCTTTTATAGTTTCTAAATCGTTGGGAACTGTGGCGGGTTTTAAAGCGTTATTATTAAAATCTTCCCCGCAATGGCAAATAATTCCGTCTTTAACCGCGTAAGTTAAATTTAAACCTTCCCCGTAGTTGGCAAGATGTTCCACAACGCGGTAGCCGTTAAGCTCGTGCATAAAAGGCGCGGGCGCAATTTTTTTGGCTAAGGCTCTTTCTCCCTCGTGGCCAAATGGCGCGTGGCCCAAATCGTGCGCAAGGCCTATGGCATAGGCAAGTTCTTCGTCCAACTTCCAGTTTCCCGTTCTGTTTAATCCCTTACAAACGCTTACGGCAATGGTGGCAACGTGCAACACGTGTTCTATGCGTGTGCAGATATGGTCGTTATCTGGCGCGGCAAAAACCTGCGTTTTGCTTTTAAGCCTTCTAAACGGCTGGGAGTGTATAATTTTAGTCTGGTCCCTAAAATATTCCCCGCGCACATCGCTTTGCGTTTCTTTGGTTCTTTTTAAATATAATTCATCAGAAAAGGGATTTTTGTTCATAGAATTATTATAATAAAGTTAGAGAGGTATTTATGAAAAACACGGCAGTATACCCCGGCACTTTTGACCCCGTTACCAACGGGCATTTGGATATTATCAAGCGCGCAAGCTTTATGTTTGATAATGTTATCGTCGCCGTTTTAATTAACCAAAGCAAGAAACCAATTTTCAGCGTGCAGGAACGTATTGAACATTTAAAGGAAAGTACTAAAGATATAAAAAATGTAGAAGTAACAAGTTTTGAAGGCCTGCTTGTGGATTTTATGCGTGCTAACGATGCCAAAGTAGCTATAAGAGGCCTGCGCGCCGTAAGCGATTTTGAGTATGAATTCCAACTGGCGCACACCAACCGCGCCTTGTATAACGAGATGGAAACAGTCTTTTTAATGCCCAGTGCAAAGTATACTTACCTTACTTCTTCTATGGTAAGGGAGGCTTACAGCCTTGGCGGCAAACTTAAAGATGTTATGCCCGCCATAGCGGAAGAAGCACTTATAAAAAAGTATTCCAAAAAGTAAAATTTAACAGGTATAAATAAAAAGGCCCCGCTTTAAACGGGGCTTTTTTTATATGTCGGAAGTTCTGCCGAATCTTTTTGTAATTTCCTTTGTTTCCAAAGTTATTACCGTCGGGCGGCCATGCGGGCAATGTAATCCGTCCTTGCATTTTTTAAGGTTTTGCATAAGCGCGTCGGCCTGTGTTTTTTCCAGCTTTTCGCCCGCCTTAATTGATTTTTTGCACGCCATTGTGGATATAAGTTTATACTTTAATTCATTGCTTGATTTGGCGGGATTGCCCAAAACATTTGCCAGCTGCACAATAAATTCCCTTAAGGAATTTTCGTCAAATTTAAGCAGCGCGGGAACGGTGTTAACAAGTATCGTGCGCGCGGAAAAGCGGGAAAGTTCAAACCCCGCGTACTGCAAAATATCCTGCCACGCTATAATACTTTCCGCAGCGGAGGCGGAAACCTCCACACTGACGGGGAACATTAAAGGCTGTACTTTTGTTTCGCCCTTTTCCAGCATGGTCATATATTCTTCAAAATAAATTCTTTCCTGCGCGGCGTGCTGGTCCACAAGCACAAGGCCGAGCGGGTTTTCAAAAACCAAATAGCTGTTATGCAGCTGCCCCAAATAGTTATAGGGCGGCGTCCACCACAAAGGTTCGCCTGTTTTCTTTTCCTGCTCTTGCGCCTCGGTATTTTGCGGATAAATTATTTTTTGCTCGGGCGCGGGCGTTACATTGTAACGTTTAGGCTCTTCAAAGTCGCGCGCCTCAAAAAGATTTGGTTTTGATGGCCTTTCGGTATTAAGCAACATACTTAAAGCCTCGGGCGAATAGCTGCTTGGCTGCGGCACGGGTATTTCCGCCTGCGCGTCCTGCGGTTTGGGCGCGGCGGGCAATGCTGCCGTCGGCAAAATTATTTGCGCGCTTTGCCCCTGCTCTAAAATACAGGCGGAAAGCTTGCGGTAAATAAAGTTAAACACGCCGCTTTCATCTGCAAATTTTATATCCCTCTTCTGCGGGTGTATATTAACGTCAAATTCATCTGGCGGCAGGGTTAAAAATATTACCGCTGCGGGGTATTTATCTTTCGCGCGGTACGGTTGGTATGCCTTAAACAGCGCCTGTTGCAATATTTTGCAGTTTACGGGCCTTTTGTTGATAAAGAAGAACTGATTATCCCTTGCCGCGCAAAGCTTGTCTGCGGGCGAAATAAAGGCCTTTAAGCCATATTGCGCGTCTTCCACGTAAATTAAATCTTTTACAAGTTCCTCGCCCAGTATCTTGCCCAGTCTTTTGCGCAGGCCTTCCTGCCCTTCCTGTTGCGCGGGCAGGGCATAAACTTTGGTATTGTCTGTTTTTATATTAAAGGCAACTTGCGGGTTAGCCATTGCGGCTTCTTCCGCGCAGCGCAAAAGGTGGGAGCGTTCAACCGCGTCGGACTTTAAAAATTTAAGTCTGGCGGGCGTGTTAAAAAATAAATCTCTTACCTCAACCGTTGTGCCTTGTATTGCAGGGGCTTCTGTTACGGTGGAGGCTTTGCCGCCTTCCACAATTATTCTGCCCGCCTTGCCTTCGCGGCAGGAGGATATTGTAAGTTTGCTTATGGCGGAAACGGAATACAAAGCCTCTCCGCGAAAGCCGAATGTATTTAACTTATCTAAATCTTCAAAAGCTGTAATTTTGCTGGTGGTGTGGCGCAGCACGGCAACAGGCAGTTCTTCGGGCGCAATGCCGCCGCCGTTGTCATTAACGCGGATAAGCTTTTTGCCTGCGCTTTCAATATCAATATTTACTGCGTCCGCCCCCGCGTCAATGCTGTTTTCTATAAGTTCTTTAAGTACGCCCGCCGGGCGTTCAATAACTTCGCCCGCGGCAATTTTACTTGCGGTTTTAGGGTCTAAAAGTTTAATGGTTTTCATTGCAGCCTCTTCTTCCACTCAGCCAATATTTGTATGGCTTGCAGCGGCGTAATTTTATCTGTTTCCACCATTTTCAATTCTTCCAGTATCGGGCTGGAAAATAAATCAGGTCCCTGCGCTTCTTTTTTAACTATGCCCGTGCTTTC
>JAEXBW010000068.1 GCA_023393825.1 Elusimicrobiota bacterium
GAGCGTAAATTGGAATATGATAAACGCCGCATTCGCCAAAAAATAGCCCGCCTTGAAACGCAAATAGAAGCCGTTAAAAAAGAACGCGCCGTACGCCGCGCCAAACGCGGGGAAATCCCTTTACCGCAAATAGCCATTGCGGGCTATACCAACGCTGGCAAGAGCACCCTGCTTAACGCTTTGACCAAGGAAGAAAGCACTTATGCCGACGATAAACTTTTTGCCACGCTAGACCCTACCACCCGCCGCGTGCGCCTGCCAAGCGGCATTACGGTTTTGTTTACAGATACGGTTGGCTTTATTCAAAAATTACCGCACAGCCTTGTAAGCGCATTCCGCGCCACTATGGAAGAAACTAAATTTGCCGATATTATTTTGCACCTTGCCGATGCATCCAGCGAAGATATGCAAACGCATAGCGAAACGGTGCATAGCGTAATTAACGGTTTAAACGCGCAAAACGCGCCGCTGCTTGACGTTTTTAATAAATCCGACGCCCTGCCCCAGCCAAAGCTAAACGCGCTTAAAAACAGGTTTAAAGACGGTATTTTTATTTCCGCCGCTACGGGCGACGGCATAAAAGATTTGCTTCTTAAGATAGAGGAAACTATAGCGCACAAGTGGCGTATCCATAGCGTCAATTTGCCTGCGGCAAAAGTTAAGCTGCTGCCATTTATTTACGCGCGTACTTTGGTTTGCTCGCGCAAAGATACCGCGCGCGGCATTACATTAAAAATTATGGCCACGCACGGTAATTACAAAGCTGTTTTAAGTAAGTTGGAAGATTAGTTTACTGCCCTATGTTTTCTATACTCTGCGTAAGATTTTTGTAGTCCTGCGGCACTACCGCCAGATATCTTTTATCCGCTATTTTATATTCAAACCCGCCGATAAGACTTTTGATAAAGTCCAAGGCATAATCGTCAAACGCGGCAAAGAAAGCAACGGGAGTTACCACCGCTTCGCCCGTAACGCTGTTTCTTTTTGTAAGGTCGCCTATGGCGGAAACTATGCCCACCAATTCGCCCGTATTCGTCATCACGCCCGAGCCTGAAATACCTTTAATAATGCCGAAGTTTTCCGTAAATATATAGTGCAATTTGGGGGAATAAAACACGGGTTTCACCGTTTGCAGTACATCTGTTTTACCGTCCCAAATTGAGGCGACGGAAAGCTGCCTTTTAATCATAACGTTTTCTTTAGAATTTATCGCCAGTACGACGGGGATATTTGTTCCGTTTTCCGCCCTGTAATAAGTGTTATAGTCGGGTAATCTTTTTAAAAATACGCTTTCTGGCAAGACCATACGGCGGGAAGGGTCTTTGTATACAAATTTAGAATCGTAAGAGGGAAAGTAGAGCAGGGCCAAATCGTAAGCGGCATTTTTGCCCGCCACATTTGATTTTGGGTTTTTAAATACTTTCGGGTTTGACGGCGTGTGCGTGGTGGTTAAGCCCATTTCGTAAGTTGGCTTTACTATAAGCCTTACCTGCATACTGCAAGCAACATCGCAAACCGGTTCAACGCAGTGCGCCGCTGTTATAAACCAGTCTTTTGCCAGCCTTACCGCCTGACATTTTGATATTGTGTTAAGCCCGTGTTGGTTTAAATTAACTTCGTAAGTATTATTAAAATCGGATGAACTTTTGTAGCTTTCTTCATTTGTAATCGTTATATAGCTTACGCCCTGCGCCATAAGCGCGCAGACGGAAAAGAGGAAGAGGGAAGAGAGAAAAAGCTTTTTCATAATATATTTTAACTCACTATTTCGTCTATGGAATTGGCCATAGTTTTGTATTCTTCAGGCACAAGTTTTAATGTGTCTTCGCCTGATATATCATAGTTTACATTGCCCATATTACGCTTCAAAAAGTTTAAAACATATTCATCAAACGTGGACATAAAGGAAAAATTATATTCCTTCCGCTCGCTGTTATTGCCCGTGGTGCAGCTTCTTACCACTTCCGCGGTGGAGGAAACTATGCCCACAAGTTCGCCTTTATTCGTCATCACGCCCGAGCCTGATATGCCCTGCCTTATACCAAAGTTATTTGTATATATATAATGCTGTTTGGGGGAGTAAAAAACAAGGCCTGAGGAAGCCAAAACGCTTTTGCCGCCGTCCCAAATTGATGCTACCGCAAGCTGCCTGTTAAGCAGTTTTGGTGTTTCCGCCTTAAGCACCAGCACGGGGGGAAAGTTGGTGCCGTCAACAGCTTCGGAAACTTCACGCGAGGAGAAACGGGCCTTATCTTCAAAAATATTTTTGGGCAAAAGCATTTGTTCCGCCCTGTCTTTATATAAGTATTTTGATTGTTCGGGCTTAAAGTTTATAAGGGCAATATCGTAACCCGCTTCGTTTTTGTTAAGCGTGGTGCGCTCGTGTATGAATACCGCGGGGCGGGTGGGGGTGTGGTCTACCGATATATCCATTTCGTACCTGTCTTTTATAATCAGGCGGGCGTCTATGGAGCAGGCACTGTCGCAAATGGGTTTAACGCAATGCGCGGCCGTTATAAACCAAGTCTTGTTAAGACGGACGGCTTGGCATTTTGCCATAGAGGTTTCGCCCTCTTTGTGTACATTTATTTCAAAGGTATTATTAAAGTCGTCCGCGCTTTTGTAGCTTTGCGCGTTTAACGCCAGCGCGGATAAAAATAAAAAGGAAATGGTTGTTAATATTTTTGTTGTTCTCATAGAAATATATTAACAAATTGTTTGAGGATATTTGAAGTGTTTATTTGAGGTTTTTTATAGACGGTATTATTTTCTTGGCCCCTATAAATGGAAAAAACCGCTAAATAGCGGTTTCAATTTTAAATAAATCGGGGCGGCGGTCTTTCCCTTCGGTAATTTTCCTGACGGTAAATTCCTACGGGCCGGGGCTCGTGATGCTCGCCTTGCTGCGCAAACTCGCATAACACTCCGCCCTTCAAATCCCGTCGCAAATAAAGCAGTTTATTTGCTCCGCCCCGCCATAAAAAAGTAAAACCGCCTTTCGGCGGTTGCATTCATCAAATAAATCGGGGCGGCGGGATTTGAACCCACGGCCTCACGGTCCCGAACCGTGCGCGCTACCAGCTGCGCTACGCCCCGTTGTGCGGACACCTGTAAAAACAATTTACCATAAAAAAATGGTCGGGGAGCCGGGAATCGGACCCGGGACCTCTCGCACCCCAAGCGAGCGCTATACCACTAAGCCACTCCCCGAAAATATTTGCGTTTACCGCAACTACTTTAAAATTGTTTTTACGTCGTAGGTCCAAATACTTCTCTTACATCTCACCCTTATATTTTATCATTCTTTTATGATTTGTGAAAGGGTTTCTTTAATTTCTTTTAAAAATTTTACGTCTCTCGCCGTATAAAACGGGTCTTTTGTTTTAGGTTTCGCACCGACAGACATAAAACGGCTAAGTTGTTTTTTTGCGCCTTCAAGCGTCATTTTATGTTTGTAAATTAAATCTTTTATTTTAAGTATTGTGTCAACGTCTGCACGTGTGTAGCGGCGGTGCTTGCTTTCTTTGCGTATGGGCTTGATGAGGGCAAAGGCCTTTTCCCAGTATCTTATTGTATATTCGGGTACTCCCGAAATTTTGGATACTTCGCCTATGGTAAAATAATCTTTATTTTGCAAATCATCAAGGTTCATTTATTTATTCTAATATATTTTTTGACGGTTTAAATCTGATACGCGTTTTGGACGGCACGGGGATTTCCTTTCCCGTTTTAGGATTTTTAAGGCTTATCGGTTTGCTGTCCTTCGTTTTAAATGTGCCGAAATTTGAAAGTACAACCTTATCACCTTTCTGGAGGGCGGCCTTCATAATATCTATTGTTGTTTCCACGGCGATTTTGGCCTGTTTTTTGTCAAAGAGATGCTTTGACAGTTCTTGTATAATATCTTCTTTATTCATAAAACCTTCTTAATTGTTTAATTGGATTTAAAGCCTAAGGCTTCTATAAGTACGCCGGGGTTGTCGCCGCAGATTACTATGCGCCAAATAGCGGTTATAACGGGGCAGTTAAGGTTGTTTTTTTGTATCAAATCGTAAACGCTCTGTACGGAGTTTGCGCCTTCCGCAATGGTACCTACCTGTTTTTTTGCCTCTTCAAGGGTAAGGCCTTCGCCCAGTTTTTCGCCCAAACGTCTGTTGCGCGATATGGCGGACATACCCGTAAGTATAGCATCGCCCAAGCCGCAAAGGCCGTAGACGGCTTCCGTCGTGCAGCCTTGGCTGAGCATTATGGAGTTCATCTCCTGCATAGCTTTGGTAAGCAGCGCGGCTTTGGTGTTTGCGCCGTCGCCGATGCCGTCAAGTATTCCGCAGCCTATGGCTACTACGTTCTTTATCGCGCCGCCGTATTCCGCGCCGCGTCTGTCAAAAGAGGTTTCCAAAACTATGGGGGGATTGCTTAAAAGTTTTTTAAGTTCGCCAAGCATAAGGCCGTTATGGCCAGCCACAATTATTTTTGTGGGTATGCCTTTTGCCACTTCCAAAGCAAAGCTGGGGCCGCTGAAAGCAAATACATTGCCTTCAAGGTGCGGCAGTTCTTCTTCTATAATTTCGCACATTGTTTTAAAGGTTTTATCTTCCAAACCTTTAGATGCGCAAACTACGGGTATAACCCTGCCGTTAAGCATTGGTTTTATCTGCCTGCAAAAGCCGCGAATGGCTTTTGAAGAGATAACAAAAATAAGCATCTCGGCGTCTTGCACGGCGGCAAGAGTGTCGCCCGTAAGGGATATATTGGGGTGGAAAGTAAAATTAGGGATATTAGGGTGTCCGCCTTTGCACGCGTCTATATTTGCAAGCAGCTCTTTGGAGTATTCCCAAACGCATACCTTAAAGCCGTTGTTTGCGCAATGTTGCGCGATAACGCTGCCCCAAACACCTGCACCGAGAACAGTTATTTTATTTAGTTTCATTTTTTTTAGAACCGTCTTCAAAACGAAGTTCGTTTTTATTAAGCATACGCTTAATATTGGGGATATGTTTATAAACTACAATAATGCCTATCACCGAGCCGAGTATGGAAAAGCCTAAAGGATAATCGCCTATAAAAAAGCTGGATATAGGCAATACTATAGCCGCCACTATTGAACCTGCTGAAATGCGGCCCGTAATCCAAACCATAATGGCAAATACCGTAAAACCTATTATTGTGGGTATGGGAAGCAACGCGCCGAAAACGCCCGCAGAGGTTGCAACGCCCTTGCCGCCGCGGAACTTTAAGAACGGCGTCCACATATGCCCGCAGATTGCTACAAACCCGCAAAGCATTGCAAGGTATTCTTGGCCCGAGGCCAAATACTGCGCCAGCACAACGGCTGCCGCGCCTTTAAGCGCATCGCAGAAAAACGTGCCCCAACCGGCCCACTTGCCTACTGTTCTGTAGACATTTGCGGCCCCGGGGTTGCCTGAACCGTAATTGCGTATATCTACGCCTTTAATTCTCTTTGTTATCAAGTAACCTGACGGTATGCCGCCAAGCAGAAAACTTACAGCCAAAAGAAAGAATGTTGTCATATAATTTATTATATTAAATTTGGAAACTTCTAAAACTCTTAAAATAAAAAAGGGGCCTGCCGCAAAGGCAAAGCCCCTTTAAGTCCTAAAGCTATTTTACCGTTATAAAAAAGCCCTGACTGTGCGCCGTAAACTGCGGCGCAAACATACTTTGCATTACCGCCGCGCCAACGCTGTATGTACCGGGCGTGGTGGGGCGTAATGTGTATTTAAGCTCATAAGTGCCGTTGGGCAGCCAGTCCATAAAGAAGTTGGTGGCATTGTCGCGGACTTCCTCGTACCTGCCCAGCAGGTCGTACTGCCAGCCTGAAAGCAGGGTATCGGCTTCAAAGGCGGCGGGTTTAGGGTCCGCTATATTTACAAAGCTGAAAGGATTCTTGCAGCTTATGGTAAGGCGTACTTGAATTTCGTCCCCCACATTTATTTGCGCGTTTTCGCCAAGCGCAATAGCCTTTTTATCCTTTACAAGGAACAGTTGCTTGCGGATATTAAGCATACCCTCAGGCGACTGCTTGGGCGCGGACAGGCTTGTAAACACTGCGGTGAGCGAGGCAAAATCGTCTAAAGAAGTTTTTTGCTTGCTGCCCTTTGTGTTTACAGTCTTTGTTATAACGGCGTTAAGGCCCTCTTGCTTTGCCTTGCCCTCGTATCTGCTAAAGGTAAAGTTGGGGTTAAAGGAGTCATAGGGTTTTACTTCCAAAATGCTCTCT
>JAEXBW010000088.1 GCA_023393825.1 Elusimicrobiota bacterium
CTAAACCCAATGGTTTTGGCTCTTTTTCTGTTATTTGGTCTATATGTAGGTAACATAGTGTTATTATTATATTATATTTCGCTTACTTTTACCAAGATAATATTTTTTGCGAGGGTTTTTACGTCTATAGATTTCCCCCGCCTCCAAACATTACCTTTTGTCTATTGCGCCGATACGTCCGCAGCTGCGCGTATACGACACGGTTCAGACTCGTTTAAGCCTTCGGGCGCGCTTTGCAATAAATCAGTAAACAACTGCCCGCTGCTTTTATCCGTTACAACTTTTGCCGCTTTATATTCTGCGGGCAACTTTTTAAAGGGCGCACCCTCAAAATAACCTTCCACAAGATTGGAAAGTATATATAAATTATACAAAACATCGTCCTTTAAATCTTGTCCGTCCACGGTAATCTTGCTTACGGTAAACTTTGCGGCGGCTTCATCGTAGCTGAAATTAACTTTAACATTGTCGGAATAACTGAAAAGGCTGTAAACGCCAAAGGTATCATCATTCCTTAAAGTATCCTGCACCAATGTTCTAAAAAATGACCCCGGGACAGCGACGGAGGACATATATTCGGGATAGGGTAAAAATTCTATCACTTCCCTGCCCGTCAGCGGCCCCTGCGGTATACTGCACCTTACGCTGGGAATCGTAAAAACGCCTATTTGCGTTTTATAACCAGTTTTGCGGCCGTAATCGCGGGCGTAATTGGCAATAAGGTCTGGGCCTGAGGCATCAGCGCAAATTGCATTTTTTTCTGGATATTTATTAAGGTTAAAATTTAATTTCCCCGCAATTTTATCCAACTCTTTATTTTCTATTTTGGCAAGATATTTTTCTATCTTTTTATCGCTGCCGATAACTGTTTTATCAAGGTCGGTAAGAGTTGTTTTTACTGATATTATTTTATTTGTTTTATCGTCCACATCTATTACCGCTTTGCTTACCGCGCCCAAGTATTCCCCCGACTCCACAAAAAGCGGACCGTTTTCTATCGGGCTTGTTGCGCCTCTTTTATGGGCGTGTCCGCCAAAAACCAAATCGATACTATCCGCCGCGCCTTCCACATTTTTTATTGTGCCGAGCATAAAGGAGGGCTTTCTGCTGTCCAGTACGGAATCATGCGCTATTAAAATTACAATATCGGGATTATGCTGTTTTACCTCGGCAAGAACCTGCTTAAGCGTTTGTTGCGGGTCTTTAATTTTTATGGCGGTTGTGTCTATCCCCGGGCCGTCAATGCCAAAACCTATAAAAGCTATTTTAACGCCGTCCCTTTTTACTATTGCATAAGGTTTAACGGGCTTTTTGGTGGAAAAACCGCTCATATTAGCCACCAAAACTTCCCCCTTAAAAACATCAAGGGTTTTGTTTAAATCATTGCCCAAATCAAAATCGTGATTGCCGACGGTTATAAAATTGTACCCCAGCATATTCATAAGCTTAAGGGACTCTTTGCCTTTAGAGTGATTACCCTCGTAAGTACCCGTGGACCAATCGCCAGAATCTATAAGAAAATAAGGTTTCTTTTCTTTAGAAAGAAAAGCCTTAAAAACATCAAACCCGCCAATCTGCTTACCGCCGAGGTTTCTGTTAAAATAATAACCGTGTATATCACTTGTGTGATAGATAATAATTTCTTTAGCGTTTGCGCTTAAAGATAAAATTACCGCGGCAAATATTGCCAATATTGATTTTTTTATCATCACACTCTCCCTATATGTTAAAACAGCCCGTTTAAGGGCTGTTTTAACACTTTACTAAATTTATTCTATACCTAACTCTTTGTTCATCTTTTCCAGCGGTATGCCTTTTGTTTCGGGCATTATAAACAGCACCCAAAATAACTGGCCCGCCATGCAAAGCGCGTACAAAGTGAATATAACGCCGCCCGATATCCCTGCTATTATGGGGAAGGTCCAGCTTATCAAAGCCGCCATTATCCAGTGCGTAAAGCTGCCTAAAGCAAGCCCTTTGGCGCGAATGGAGTTGGGGAAGATTTCACTTATAAACACCCATATAACCGCACCCTGCCCGAAAGCGTGCGAGGCTATAAAAAGCACAAGGCTGCCCAGCACTATTAAGGCGGAAGAATCGGTAAAGTTTGTACCGTATTTAAAGAATGTTGCCGCCAAAGTACCCAAGCTGATGATATAACCGACAGAGCCTATAAGCATAAGTTTGCGTCTGCCAAACATATCAATAACCAATAAGGCCAACATTGTAAAAATAAGGTTTGTGCCGCCTATAATTACGGATTGTAAAAGCGCGCCCTTTACGCCCGCGCCAGCCATTTGGAAAATGTGGGGAGCATAATAAAGCACCGCGTTAATACCCGATAACTGGTTAAACGCCGCAATGGCGATTGCAAGCCAAATAAGCTTTGTGTATTTTTTGCAAAATAAAACTTCGTTGCCTTTGCCTGATTCCTGTTTAAAAAATTGCATAATTTCAGTATAAGAAGCATTAGCTTCCTGCTCGTTATTGGAAAGATCCTGCAATACTTTTTTTGCTTCCTCATTTCTGCCTTTAGAAATAAGCCATCTGGGGCTGAAAGGGATAAAGTTAAGCAAGAGAAAAAATATTACGGAAGGCAAAGCCATAATACCAAGCATCCATCTCCACTGCGTATCGCCCTGCACAAAATAGCTTACCAGCAAGTTGGAAAAGAAAGCCAAAAGAATGCCGAACACAATGTTAAATTGCGCCAAGGCAACCATTCTGCCGCGATAGGCGGAGGGTACAATTTCCGCAATATACATAGGCGCCACTACGGAAGACGCGCCAACGGCAATACCGCCGATAAATCTGAATATTAAAAAAGAATACCAGTTCCACGCCAAAGCGGTGCCTAAGCTGGCAACCACATACATAAGCGCAATAACTTTAAGGGAGTTTTTTCTGCCATACTTATCAGCAGGCCCCCCGATAAAAAACGCGCCCAATATAGTGCCTATAAGCGCGCTGGCAACGGTAAAACCAAGCGAGGCGGAACTTAAACCAAACACCGCCGTAAGAGCATCGGTAGTACCTGATATAACAGCAGTATCAAAACCAAACAGCAGCCCGCCCAGCGCCGCTATAAGTGATACAATTAAAACCTTTTTGTTCATCTTAATTCTCCTTAAGTCCTGTACGGAATTTTAAAAAAGCAAATCTTTGGGCAAAACAGCCATTGCGCCCTTTTGAGTGCAAACATAAGAAGCAACTTTATTTGCCCTCTGCCCGATAGTATCAAAGTCTAATCCTTTCAAAAGACCCGCGCAAAAAGCCGCGCTAAAGCTGTCGCCCGCGCCAACGGTATCAGCCAGTTTTTCGGCCTTAACGCCCGCGCTTTTGTACATATTATCTTTTGTAAAAATAATACTGCCTTTTTCCCCGCGGGTTAAGACGATAATATACAAATCATATTTTTTAAGCAGGGTAAGGCAAAAAGCCTCGTCGGAAGAATGTTCAAGCCCCAAAACTTCTGCTGTTTTTGGCAATTCCTCGTCGCTTATTTTAAGGATATTGGCTTTTTTAAGACCGCTGTCTAATATCTCAAAGGAATAAAAACTCTGCCTTAAATTAACGTCAAAAATCTTAAGACAGTGTTTTGGCGCATTATCTAAAATCTTATTTATGGAACGGTGGGAAACTTCCCCCCTTTGCGCAAGAGTGCCAAAACAAATAACGTCTGCCTTACGCGCAAGGGCAAGTTTATCTTCCCCGCAGGTAATTTTATCCCAAGCCACATTTTTTACTATTTCGTAAGAGGGTACGGAGGCGGCATTTAAAGTAACATTAACAATGCCAGTTTTTTCTCCGTGCAGAATATCTACGGCGGCGGTATTAATGCCAAGCGCTTTAAGACGTTTAATAATATCTTCGCCGTCGGCGTCGTCGCCCACTGCGGAAATTACAAAATCATTAAAACCGAACTGGTGGCAATACCAAGCAAAATTAGCAGGCGCGCCGCCAAGTTTTGCTCCGTCGGGGAGAACATCAAAAAGAACTTCGCCTATCGCAAGAATATTTTTGGACATATCCTGAAACACACAAGTTAAGATAAAATAAGACCTCGCGGTCATTACTACTATTATACACGCTTTTCCCTGCAAAGTACAGAAAGCGAAAAGCGCCGCCGAAGTATTACTTTATCAAACTAAAATTTTGTATTATTTTCTTATGAACTTTACCGACAGAATGATTGTGCTTTTAAGGCAGGACTTCCGCGAATCCGACAGAATGATATGCGCCTACACGCTGGAACACGGCCGCATTGCCCTGCGCTTTCCAGGGGTTAACAAAAGCGATTCCAAACTTAAAGCTTTAAGCGAGCCTTTCAGCCAATCCTGCGCGCGTATATATATGAGGAGCAATGCCTCCATAGGCTGCGTAACAGGCGGCAAGATAGAAAGCGTTTACCCGCAGATAAGGAAAGATGCTAAAAAAGTGGAAGCCGCAATATACTTTTGCGAACTTTTTTACCGCCTTACGCCCGACGCCAGCCCCAACCCCGATAAATTTTTGTTTTTAGAAGAGTCCCTTCAGCAGTTGGAACTTTCCCCCTTATCCCCAGCCGTTGCGCCCGCGTTTTTGCTGCGCTTAATGCAGCTTAGCGGTTTTGGCTTGCAGGGCAGGCCCGTTTTGGATATTCCCGCCGAGTTTTGGGAAAAGATGCACACAACGCCGCTTTCCTGCTTAACTTTTTATACGCCGCAGGATATAGTCAGCATTAACAAAAGCCGCCATGTATGCCAAAGATTTTTAAATAATTATTTAAACTACCCGTTAAATACAATAAGTATGTTGCAGGTTTCTGCGGAAGTTGAAGCGCAACAAGCCCTTGCGGAAACAGCTTTAGAACCCGTATTAGCTTAATACATAAGTTTTCTTATCAAAACAAGCCCGAACTTTCCTCAAAATTCTTAAATTGCCTAAACGCGCAAAGCTGCTGCCTTAACAATTCCCTTTCCTGCGCGTCAAACATATTTACGTTTAACATAAACGGGGAAATACCAAACTTTGTTTTAATTTTTTGTATTAAACTTAAAGGATATATTGACGGGTCAACAACAGTAATCGTTATCGTCCATCTGCGGTGCTTGCTGGCAACCGTCCAACGTTTTTCCAAAGTTACATAGGCAACATTATCCCAAACGACTTCGGGCAAACCTTTAAGTTTTATATAAGTTTCGTTTATTACAACCAACGGACCTTGAAAGAAAGATACGGCAAATTGCACAAAAAGAATGGAGATAACAAGCCCCAGAGCAAAAACCGCAACAGAGTCGTCTGCCTTATTGGGATTATGGGGAACAAAATAAAGTACAGCGAATAAAAATAAGGCGCTGCCCGCAAAAATAATAAACTTTTTTTTCTTACTCTCATAAAAGGCAAAACTGCCGTCTTGTAATGTTTTCATAAATTTAATTTTCCCTCTCACTCTGCACAGGCAAATATTTACTATAATTATTATATATGAATTTTCAAGATATAATACACGAGCTTCAAACCTATTGGAAGAAGCAAGGCTGCATAGTAGTGCAGCCATACGACGTTGAAAAAGGCGCGGGTACATTTAACCCCGCCACATTCTTCGGCTCGCTTACAAGCAAACCGACGAACTGCTGTTATGTTGAACCCTGCCGCAGACCTGCCGACGGCAGATATGGCGAAAACCCAAACAGACTGGGTAAATATTATCAATTTCAGGTTATCTTAAAACCCTCTCCCGCAAATGTGCAGGAACTTTATTTAAACTCCCTTAAAGTCTTGGGCCTTGACCCTAAGCAGCACGACGTAAGATGGATAGAAGACGACTGGCAGTCCCCCACATTGGGCGCGGGCGGCGTCGGCTGGGAAATTTGGTTAGACGGTATGGAAATTACGCAGTTTACCTACTTCCAAATTATGGCGGGCAATACTTTAAAACCCATCACGGCGGAAATTACTTACGGCCTTGAACGCATTGCAATGTACGTGCAAAAAAAGAACAGCATCTTTGATATTATGTGGAACGATACCACCACCTACGGCGAGTTGGTAAAAGAGAGCGAGAAGCAGTTTTCCCACTACAACTTTGAAGAAGCCGATATAGAAAACCTTCGCCGCGCCGTTACGGAAAACGAAGCCGAATGTAAAAAGCTTTGCCAAAAAGGCCTTTACCTGCCCGCTTACGACTGCGCCATGCGCGTATCACACAGCTTTAATATGCTGGAAGCGCGCGGGGCAATATCCGTGTCGGACAGAACAAATATTATCGCCAAAATACGCGGCCTTGCCAAACTTTGCGCGGCGGAATATATAAAAGCCAACGAACCAAAACAGGAAGAGTAATTATATGAACAATGCACTTTTAGAAATAGGAACAGAACACCTTCCCGCCCGCTTTTTGATACCGACGCTTAATCAAATGCAGCAAAAAGCGACGGAGATTTTAACACAGCACAATTTAAAATTTGTGTCGGTTAAAACTTACGGCACATACAAAAGATTAGTGCTTGAAGTTACCGAACTTGCCACCAAGGCCGAAGATATACAAAAAGAAGTTAAAGGCCCCCCCGCAAAAATGCTTAAAGACGAACAGGGCAATTTTACGCAGCAAGCCATAGGTTTTGCCGCCAAAAACGGATTGGACGTAAAGCAGCTTACCGTAGTGGAAACCGATAAAGGCCCGTTTATTTACGCCAAGGTAAAAATTAAAGGCGAAAAAACCGTAAAGCTTTTGCCGCAGATTTTTACGGAAATTGTTAAAGGTTTAACCTTCCCCAAAAATATGGTGTGGGAAGAAACTAATTTCCGCTTTGCCCGCCCTATCAGAAGTTTCATAGGCCTTTACGGCACAAAAGTTGTAGATTTTGAAGTCGCAGGCGTTAAAAGCGGCCGCAATACTTTCCCCATAACATCATTCGGCAGAAAGCCAATCAAAATAGCTTCGCCCGAAGTCTATGCGGAAACTTTAAGAAACCAGCCCCAACCCATTTTGGTAAGAATAGAAGACAGAGAAAAAGCTTTAAGGCACGCGGTTGAAGCCGCAGCAGCAAAGCTGGGCTACATTGCCGATATGGACGACGATTTGATAACGGAAACCGTTTCCTTTACCGAACACCCAGTAGTATTAAGCGGAGATTTTGATATTAAATTTTTAACCCTGCCAAAAGAACTTATTACAACCGTTCTTAAAAAGCAGATAAAAATGTTCCCCGTGTTAAACGAAAAGGGCGAAATACAGCCGCATTTTATAGCGGTACGCGACGGTATATCCGTCAATCAGGACGAAGTAAGAACAGGCTTTAAAAATGTTATGACAGCCCGCCTTACGGACGCCGTATTCTTTTTTAATAACGACCTTAAAAACGGCCTTCCCGCCATGCGCGAAAAATTAAATACAGTCAACTTTATTGACGGTATGGGCAATATGATTACCAAAACGCAGCGCGTAAAAGAACTTTCTTTATGGCTGGCGCAAAAAGCCGCTTTAGACGCAAAGCAGACGGAAGAAGTAAAACAAGCCGCGGATTTTTGCTATGCGGATTTAACGGGCGGCGTGGTTTACGAATTTGCCGAACTGCAGGGTTATATGGGCGGCGTATACGCCCAAAAAACGGGTTACCCTCAAGCGGTAGCAACGGCATTGCAGGAATTTTATTTGCCTTTAACGGCATCTTCCGAATTGCCGCAAAGCACGCAGGGCGCTTTAGTTTCCCTCGCGGGCAAGTTGGACAGTCTTGCGGCAAACTTCGCCGTAGGACAAGTACCCAGCGGCAGCGAAGACCCCTTTGCTTTAAGACGTCAGGCTATGGGCGCGGTAAGAATTATGATGGACAAAAATCTTAACCTTACCCTGCAGGAACTTATTGATAAAACCATAAGCCTTCTGCCTAAAGTTGAAAACAGCCAAACAGATAAGCTTTACGATTTTATGTGGCAGCGTATGGCAAATGTTCTTGAACAGCACGGCTTAAGCGCGGACGAAATTGCCGCCGTAAGCGGGCTTAAAAGCAGAACATTAAACCAAATTGTAATTATCGCGCTTGCGCTTAAACAGGCAAAGGAATCTGGCGATATATCAGTAGTGGCGGAAGCGGCAAAACGCGTAAGCAATATACTTAAAAAAGCGCAAGTCCCCGCAACGCCTATTGACCAAAAACTGTTTGAACACGACAGCGAACGCGCGCTTTACGGCACGCTTACAAAAGTTAAGGCTGAAATTTCCAAAAAATTAGACTATAATATTACAAAAGAAACCTGTCTGCACGCTTTTGAATGCCTTGCGGAGTTTAAAACACCCTTGGAAGATTTCTTTAATAATGTAATGGTTAACGCGGAAAACCCCGCAATAAAAAATAACCGTCTTGCGCTTTTAAGAGATATTGACGCCGTGCTTACACTTGCGCTTGCGGACCTTACCAAACTTGTAATGAGAGGTTAATTTATGCAAAAAAACCTTAATAAAAAAGGTATGACGCTGTTGGAAATGATGGTAGTAGTAATCATTATTGCAGGTATGATTTTGGTTGCCTACCCTACTTATTTAAGCTCTCTGGAAAAGGGCCGCGCCTTGGAAGCGGTAAGGTTGGTTTCCAACTTTGTTGCCGCGCAGGTTAAATACAGAGCCGAGAACGGTGCAGATGACGGTGCTTATGCAACCTCCTTTAAGGCTTTGGATGTTGACCCTTCGGGCAAAGATAAAACAACAAACCCGACCGTCGTTACAGACAGCACCGTAACAACGCAAAACTTTGTTTATACTTTAACCGGGGCTACAATAAGCGCGTCGTCCAGAAGCAACTCTTACGCTTACAATATTATAGGCACTTACGATAATGATATGGTAACGTGCGAAACCTCCAGCGAATCCGGCAAGAAGATATGTTCGTCCATAGGTTTAAAAATATCGGAAGGCAAATACAGAATAGAGTAAAGTTATTTTTGAGTCCAACAAAAAAGAGCGTTTTTAAAAACGCTCTTTTTTTATGCCCTTTTAAATTTATCAGTTGAAAAAGATTCTATGTTTTTTAATGCCGTTGCTTTCCGTTATGGAAGAAATTTATAGGCAGCACGCGTGGATTTTCAGATTTTGAGCCGTCAAAATTGCGTGATTTGATTTAGATTTGAGGTTAGTTTATGTTTTGTTTGCCGCAAGGCATATCTAGAGCGGCTGGAAGCCCGCATATCCGCAGTGGCAAAAAAACTTAAAATAACCCAAAGGTAAACAAATTGCTAGCCTAATTTAGCGTTGCAGAAGAACTTGCTTATATAAAAACCCTGCACGGTAAGAACTACGGACAAGAGGCCCCGCCATAACTCCCCTAAACCCAATCCCCATACAATATTCCCTAAGCGCGTCGTAATAAGCCTGCTCGGGGTAATCCTTAACGGGGTAATGCTGGGCAGAAGGCGCAAGATACTGTCCAAGCGTAAGCAAATCGCAGCCGACGGCGCGTAAATCTTTAAAGGTGTCTTTAAGTTCCGCCTCAGTTTCCCCAAGGCCTATCATAAGGCCGCTTTTGGTGATAAGTGAAGGTTTTATTTTTTTAACTTCCGCCAGTAAATTAAGCGAACGCTTATAATCCGCGCCGCACCTGACGGCAGGATATAAAGACGGTACTGTTTCTATATTATGGGCAATAACTTCCGCCCCGCTTTCTATAACGCGCGGCAAAAACTCAAACTTTCCGCCCAAGTCGGAAATTAAAGGCTCAACCAAAGTATTGGGATTCTGCTGCTTAACGGCTGTAATAACTTTAAAAATATGTTCTGCCCCGCCGTCGGACAAATCATCTCTTGTCGGCATCGTAAGCACAAGATATTTTATGGCGCGGTTCTTTACAAAAGCGGCAACGCGCGCGGGTTCGTCCGCGTCGGGAGGAAGAGGTTTTGTTTTAGAAACGGCGCAAAACTTACAGCCCCTCGTACAAATACCGCCAAGTATCATTAAGGTAGCGTCGCCATGCGTAAAGCACTCGCCGCGGTTGGGGCAACGCGCCTCCTGACAGACGGTAAATAAAGAATTATTATCCAAATCTTTCTGGGTTTCCACCGCGCAGGCGGCGTGGTAAGCGGCCTTATTTTTGCCTACTAAATCTTTTAGCCATTTAGGTATTTCTCTCATAATAGTATAATTATAGTAAATGAAAAGACTGCTTACACTTTTGCTTATAATTTTATGTCTGCCCTTCCGCGCACCCGCGCAGGACGAGTATGTAAGACAATCCCCCCCCTCGCCCCAGTTGCAAAAAGCTATAGACCTTTACTTTGATTTTAAGCAGGAAGAATCCCTTGAAAAATTTATAGAAGTTTCCAAACAGACAGGCGAGCGCGAAGCATTTTTAAACGCGGCCTATGTGGCTTTGGAACTGGGCAACAGCCGTCTGGCGGTTGACACCATAAGCATAGCTTTAAAAAAGTTCCCCACCGATACGCAAGTATTGGAATTTGCGGGGGAAGCCTACCTTGCCGCAGGCTATTATCTTAATGCGGAAAATGTCTTTGCCCGTCTTACGGAAAACAATAATAAAACGGAATTTTATTACATCAGCCTTGCCCGCGCGCAAATGGGCCTTGGCCAGCTGGACCTTGCGGAAGTTAACTTAAAACAAGCCGCGCGCGGCGCCAACCATATCCCGCTTGCTAACTTTATGTTGGGCGAACTTTACACAAAGCAAGCTAAGTACGACAAAGCTGCAGACGCTTTTAAAACAGTAATGGAAAATGATTCTCAATTTATAGAAGCCAAGCAGCGTTATGCCAATGCGCTTGCGAAGTTAAAGCAATCAAACAAAGCTTATTCCAGCTACGCCAAAGAAGAAGAGGCGCAGGAAAACGCTAAAAACGCGCAGCAGGTAATCCGCAAAATAAAACCTTTGGTAACGCCTGTTGATACGGATTTTGCCGCCTATTCCGAGCCATCACAAAGGCATACGCATGTTAAAAAACCTGTTTCCTACGACGGGGATCTGCCTATGATACGCGTGGGTTTAGGCGTTAAAGTAAACGGCTCGCCTTTGGGAATGGACTCTATTAAATTTTCCACTTCTAACGATTTTTCCGCCGTAGATGAACGCGGCAAAACCATAACCGCAGGCACCCCGGGAAGATTTTGGGAAGCGGCTATAATAAATAAAAAACCGTATCTTATTTCCCCCGGCGGAATAAAGACGGGTTTTAGCACCTCGGTAAAAATAGTGCAAGAATCCGACGATGACAATTCCCACACCACTATACTTAAAGATATGCTGACGGGCCACGGAATGACGTGGATGTCCAGAGATGACAAAGAATACAGAGGCGTTATAGAATTTGTTTATAACCGCTCCTTAAACGCTTTTGTTGTTATCAATCATGTTAATTTAGAGGAATATGTTTTTGGCGTTGTCGCGTCGGAGATGCCAAGCATCTTCCCCACCGAAGCTTTAAAAAGTCAGGCTGTTATAGCCAGAACTTATGTGCTTAAAGCAATGGGCAAACATAAATCTTGGGGGTATGACGTTTGCGACGCGCAACACTGTCAGGTTTACGGCGGCGTAAAAGCCGAAAGGGAAAGAACCAATGCCGCGGCGGAAGCCACCATGGGCATTGTGCTTACGTTCTAAAACAAACCGATAGAAGCGGTGTTTTCCTCTAACTGCGGCGGTTATACACAAAGCAGCGGGGAGGCGGGGTGGTATCCTCACCCTTATTTAAAACCCGTATCCGATTATCAGGATTTTAACGAGAACAATTTACAGCCCTATAACTTTAAAGAACTCTTGCAACACACAAGGCCCGCTTTCAGCCGTTATTTTAAAAACGTAAGCCCTTCCACCTTCCGTTGGACCAGATATTTGCGCGAGGATCAAATAAGACAGGTTGTATCGCAAAAGAAGAACATCGGCAGCATAAAGGCCATAATACCTTTAAAAAGGGGCAAATCGGGCTATGTAAACGGTGTTAAAATTGTAGGCACGCAAGGCACTTTAACTTTAAATAAAGAACACGAAATAAAAAAATATCTTGCGCTGGGTATGCTTAGAAGCACTTATTTTATAGTGCAGCCTAATTTGGAAAACGGCATACCCAAATCCTTCATATTCTACGGCGGCGGCTGGGGACACGGCGTAGGCCTTTGCCAAACGGGTACTGGCGGCCGCGCAGACGCGGGACAAAACTTTAAGCAAATACTCCGCCATTATTACAGCGACGTAGAGCTTAAAGATATAAGAACGGATAAAGAAGTTGATTGATAGTTAGCGTGCCGAATTTAAATTAAATTAAAGATTAAGACAAACAAAAAACACCCCTTTTAAAAGAGGTGTTTTTTATTGTCTATAAAGTATTTTTATTTAACTACTGCATTGCAGGCAAGGACGGTAGCCTGCCCTATGGTAGGTTCATATTTTCTGTGTTTGGTCATTTCGCCACACGCGCCGGAAGACGAACCTGCACAACTCATCTCGCGGCCGCACTTGCTGGCCGAGCAGCAGCTGCTCATCTCGCAACTTAATGCGCCGCAAGCGGGCTGCCCTGTGCCGTTTTCGCACAAGCCGCAGCAACCGTATTTGGGGCAGAAGCATTCATAGGTGTCCAATGCGGTACCGCATTCGGTGCCGATGGTTCTTGATTTTACGCAAGCATAGTTACAGGAATTACCCGAACAATATTTATCGCAAATTTGTTGTTCGGAAAGATTTGTAGGGCAGTCGCCTATACTATATGTATTGTTAAAAGTATAATCATGCTCTTTAATGTGGCCAACAACCTTAAATCCCACCGCCGTACCGGCCCAAGGCGCGCCTGATTCTTTAATTTCTTCCATACCGCCGCTGGACAAAGAGCCTGCAGCGCAATAGCAGTCATTATCGTAAACGGAATTTGTCGTGACGGTTATGGATGCCGCATATCTATAATAAGAAAATTTCTTTTCATCCATTGTGTTATAACGATATTCTTTGCCCCAATCAATAAAATAAGCATAGTGTCCTGTTTCGCAATAGCCTGCAACTGCTATCTGCTTTGTATAGGGTTGGTATGTAACCGTGGGGGCATCAGGTGTTTCAGGCTCCTCTATAACAGAAGAAGAAGCGCAGGTAAGATATGTTCTGTAAGAATCGCTGCCCTTAATTTTAAGATCTTCCCATTTAAGTTCGCAAGAGGCGGGCCAGTTTGACGCGCCTGCGGGACTTCTGCCTATACCGCCCTTGCCGTCCCAGTAAATACCGCGGACTATAGCCGTCCCCTGCGCCTCAACAGATTCCAACTTGGGAGCAAGGTCAATTATGCCGATATCACCGACGGTGCTTAATGTTCCGTTATACCCGCTGGAGTCATTTGTTCCTGCTGATATATCGGGCGCTTTATCGCCCGGTGAAGCTGTTTTTATTGATAAATCTTGAGCGGTAAAAGAAGTGGAAACCGTAAACCCACCCGGGTTTGCGCCCGAGCCGAAAACAACTTCCCCGCCGTTCTTTGTCCCCAGCAGAGAGAGCGTCTTAACAGTTACTTGGCTGTGTGACGCATAGGGAATAGGAAAGTAACTCACATATTTAATAAGCTGCGCGCTTAAGTTAACGCTTAAAAAAATAAGTGAGAAAGAAAAAACAAAAAAATTAAAAATTCTGCTGACAGGTTTCATAAAATACCTCTTATTCACATATATAGTATATTTTTAATCATTTAAAGAAATAATTCAAGCCCTATTTGAAAACAGATTAATACACTTATCAGTCTGTAAAAAAAGCAGCTTTACGCTGCCTTTTTTATAAAGAAGAAGTTCTGAGTTTATTTATAACCGTTTTCTGCGGCGTTTTTGCACCCTGCGAAAGGTCCTTAGGCTGCATAGCGTTTTGAGCTGGCTGAGCCTGTCCGCCCTGTTGCGCGGCGGCCGCCTGCGCGGCAGCAAGTTGAGCGGGGTCAACTTTACCGCCAGTCAGCGCGGACATATCAAAAGCGGGCGCGCCCTGCCCCGTACCCGACATAGCGGGAGCAGCGCCAGAAGAAGACGCAGCCGTAGCAGCGGTTTTATTTTTAGGTATTATCGGCCTGCCTTTTGAATCGCGCGGAATATTTTTATAAGCAATGAAGTCCGATATAAGTTTAGCCGCGGCCGTGTGTCCGTTTTTCTGCGCTATTTTAAATGGGGTCAAACCGTTTGCGGCAACAAGATTATAGTCGGAACCAAGCGTAAGCAAAATATTAACCAACTCCAAATTGCCTGCGGACGCCGCTAAGTAAAGAGCGTTTTCCCCCGCGGTGTTAACTTGGCTTACGTTCGCCTGCCTGTCCAAAAGGTATTTAGAAATTTCTTTATTATTTCCTTTTACGGCGTAAAGCAGAGGACTCATCTTAAATTTATTTACGGCATTAACATCCGCCCTGTATGCCAAAAGAACTTTTAAACTTTCCATATCGCCGTTAGCGGCGGCGGCTATTAAAGCTGTGTTGCCGTTTTTATCGGCATAATTGGGCTGCGCCCCGCCTTTAAGCATAGCTTCAACACCAACGTAATTCTTTTGAAAAGCGTATTTAATAAGGTTTTCCTGACTGACGCCCGCCAGTCCACCGCGTGATACCAAAAACTCCGTTACGGCCCTCTTGCCAGATTCTATGCCCGCAAGCAAAGGCGTTACGCCCATCTTGCTTGGCGTGTTAACATCCGCGCCTGCAACTATAAGAACGTTAAGCATATCAATATTACCGTTTCTTGCGGCTTTTATAAGTGCGGTTTCGCCCGTGTTAACATCGGCAAAATTAGCGTCGCTTCCTTTGGCAATCAAAATTGTGGCTATATCGTAATTATTTTGCTGCGCGGCAAGCACCAAAAGCGGTGTGCCTTTTGATGTGGGTATATTAGCGTCTTTAAGGTTTTTATCTATTGCGGCAAGGGCAGTTTCGTAATCGCCCTCCATAATAAGACGGGCGACCTCATCGCTGTCTTCGCTGGGGGTGGTAAGTTTTAACTGCGGCACTGTAATTTTTTCAGGCTTTTTGGGTGCAGAAACGCCCCTAAAAGTGTATATTGAAAGCAACAGTAAAGGCAGCAAAAGCAAGCCTGTAATTATAAGTTTCGTATCGGGTTTTTTCATAGGTACCTTTACTAAATCAACTAAAGGCAGCGGCAAGCTAATGCGTGAAAGATTTTAAAGCCGTTTTGGCGGCTTCCTGCTCCGCCGATTTTTTGTTTCTGCCTTTACCCCTTGCAAGCTCTTTGTCTTCAAGGCAAACTTTAACGGTGAAAATTTTGTCGTGTTCCGGACCGACGGTTGCAACTGTTTCGTAAATAGGAGCGCTTTTACCTTTTTTTTGCAGATATTCCTGCAAAAGACTTTTATAATCGCCCGTATTTTCTTCTATCTTTTGTGTGGCGAGCCAGTCCAAAATAACCTGCTGGACTTTGTCAAACCCGCCGTCAAGATATACCGCCCCGATAACCGCTTCCATAGCGTTAGAAAGAATACTTTCTCTCTCTCTTCCGCCTGTGGCTATTTCCCCCTGTCCGAGGAACATAAACCTGCCCAAGGCCAAGTTATCGGCCCAAAAATACAAGTTTCTGCGGGAAACAAGATTAGATTTTATCTTGGAAAGCACTCCCTCTTCTTTAGTGCCGAGCAGATTATATAAATAACCCGCTACCACTAAGCCAAGCACACTGTCGCCCAAGAATTCAAGCCTTTCATTATCTTTGCTCTGTCTTCTTTCTGCGACGTATGACTTGTGAGTGAGTGCTTCTCTCAAAATATCTTTATCTTGGAAAGTATAACCTAATACTTTCTCTATATCGTCAAACACTTATTTGGTTACTTTATTTTTAATGTGTTCCAAAGCTTCGCCGACAGTTTTAATTTTTTCGGCCTGTTCGTCGGGGATTTCGATATCAAATTCTTCTTCAAGAGCCATAATAAGCTCTACCGTATCCAAAGAATCGGCACCTAAATCGTTTACGAACTGGGCTTCGGGTTTAACCTGTTCGGGTTCAACGCCAAGCTGTTCCACGATAATATTTTTTACTCTTTCTTCTACGTTTTTTGCTTCCATTTTAATCCTCCGTTCTAGTTAAAGAACTCAAATGTATAATCCGCCGTTAACCGCCAGCACCTGGCCGGTTATATAGCCCGCAGCTTCGTCTGAGGCCAGAAACATTACCGCTTTGGCAATGTCAGATACTTCTGCAAATCTTTTAAGCGGCACGCTGTCCAGCACGGCCTGCTTAATTTCGTCCTTAAGGGCGTCGGTCATTTCCGTTTTAACAAAACCGGGCGCAACCGCGTTAACCCTTATATTTCTTGATGCAAATTCCTTCGCCAGAGATTTCGTAAGGCCTATCATACCCGCTTTTGAGGCGCTGTAGTTGGCCTGCCCCGCATTGCCCGTTTGACCGACGACAGAGGCCATATTAACAATGCTGCCGCTTCTGGCTTTCATCATATACTTAAGAGCGGCTTTTGACATTAAAAACGAACCCTTTAAATTTACGTTTATAACAGCGTCCCAATCCGCTTCGCTCATACGAATCACAAGCGTATCTTTTGTTATTCCCGCGTTATTTACAAGCACGTCAATCTTGCCAAATTCTTTTACTGTATTTTCTACAAAATTTTCGCAGTCCTGCGCCACAGATATATCCGCTTTTAAAGCAAGTATCTTGGCGGAGGGATAGTCTTTAAGCAACTGTTCTTTTGCCGCGTCGGCCGCCTCTTGCGAGGTGGCGCAAAAAGCAAGGTCCGCGCCTGCGTCCAAAAACGCCTTGGCTACGCCGTAACCTATACCTCTTGCCGCGCCGGTAATAACAACCGTTTTATTCTTAAAGTCCATTATGCCCCTTCCAACTGGTCAAAAACATTTTTAAGGTCCGCTATCTTAGCCCTCATTATCTCTATGGCTTTACTGTCAACCAATTTTGCCGCAACTTTAATTGCGTTATAGATGGCAGTTTCGCCCGACTTGCCGTGGCAGATAATAACAGGCCCGTCCACGCCCAAAAGCGGCGCACCGCCATATTGTTCGGGGTCGGTAGCATGCTTAACACCTCTGAAAGCGGGTTTACTTAACATTGCGCCAAGTATTGCCAGAGGGCGTTGTTTAACTTCCTTTTTAATCATTGCAAACATTGCTTTTGCAAGACCTTCGGATAATTTTAAAACTATATTGCCCACAAAACCGTCGCAGACGATAACGTCAATTTCGCCCTGATGCACGTCGCGGCCTTCAATATTACCAAAGTAATTGAGGCCTAAATTTTTAATATGTTTTGTGGTTTCTTTAATAAGAAGATTGCCTTTGCCTTCCTCTTCACCTATGGAGAGAAGACCGACGACGGGTTTTTCAACACCGTAGGCAATTTGGCTGTAAATTGAACCCATAACCGCAAACTGAAGCAGATTTATGGCTTTGCAATCTGTATTTGCGCCCGCGTCTAAAAGCAGGGCGGCACCCTTTTGTGTGGGCATGGGAGAGGCGATGGCAGGCCTGTCTATACCTTTTATTCTGCCGATGCCGAAAAGCGCTGCAACCATAGCCGCACCCGAATTGCCCGCCGATATCATAGCGTCTGCTTTGCCTTCTTTAACAAGGCGTGCGCAAACAACTATGCTGGCGTCTTTTTTATCTCTGCATTCCCTTGCGGGGTGTGCAGACATATCAACAATATCGGGCGCGTGTATGATTGAAATCTTGCTTTTATCGTACGAGCCTGCAGCCTGAAGTTCTTTTTCTATGACGGCGCTGTCACCGACTAAGATTATCTCGTAGCCGAACTGACCCGATGCTTTTATGGCACCGAGAACATTTGGTTTTGCACCAAAGTCGCCGCCTAAGGCGTCAAGTGCTATCCTCATAAGATTATTTATTTAGCCGGCTGAGATTTTTCTTTTTTGGCCTTAACTTCTACCACCAGCTTATCGCCGTAGAAACCGCATTTGGGGCAGATGTTATGGGGCAGTCTGGGTTCTCCGCAGTTGGTGCAAGCTATAGTTGTTACAGCTTCCAATTTGGAGTTTGCAGACCTCCTTAAATCTCTTCTGGATCTGGAGTGCTTTTTCTTTGGATTGGGCATTGTTGTTCTTCCTCACTTATATAAATAGAGCCTATTTATTTTTTAAAAATTTATCTTTCAAACAAGCAAACGGCGATGTTACGGGCGGTTTACAATCACATTTAACTTCGTTTTTATTGCAACCGCAAAACGCACACAGGCCCTTACAATCTTTTGAGCATAATTCCTGTATGCCCGAAAGCAGGGCCAAGGTTTGCTTAGTTAAATACATTATATCAATTATTTCATCTTTGGTGGGATATAATTGCGTAAATTCTTCATCAAATTTTTTCTCAAATGTTTTTAAGCAACGTCCGCACTGCGTCTTAAAACTGCCCGCAACGGAGCCTTGCACAAGTATCTCTTTTGAAAGTACGCTGAAGTTTAAATAAACCCTTACTTTCGTTATCTGCGCGGGCGCTTCAAGCAAATCTTTAAACTCTTGCGGGTCTGCCAAAACGGAGCATTTAAGCCCGTGCATATCCAAAATATCCTGCGTATCAAAAATTAAATTTTTGGGTATTTCGTAATCTTGATAGTTCATAAAAGTCCTTTATATTAATGATAGTATTTTTGAAGCGTCAGGTGCGCCGTAACCTTGGCTTTCTTTAGAAATTTCCGCAAGCGGCGTGCTTATTTTTGCAAGAACGGCAATCAGTTCCGCAGGGGTCGGTTTTCTTGCGTATTTATTTTGATAGGCCTCCGTAACAAGCGCGGCCACCCCCGTTATATACGCGGTGGAAAAAGATGTCCCCCTAACCCAGCCGTAACCCTGCATATTATCTGGCGCAAATAATGCCGCGCCGGGGGCAATAAAATCTACGGCAGGCCCGCGGCTGGAAGTACTTACAAAATCCTTTCTGGGGTTGACGGCGGCAACAGCTATAACAAAATCATAAGCGGCGGGATAAGCTATAACGGAATTACCGTTATTGCCCGCAGAGGCTATTATGGCCACGCCGTTATCGTAAGCTTTTTTAAGCGCGTCTTTAAGATAGGCGTCGTCTTCCGCAAGGCCGTAGCTGATGTTTATAATGTTTATCTTATTTTTAGGATGCCTGCCGTTATATTCCAAAACCCTTTCAACCGCTTTGACTATATTAAAGTTATTGGTAAGGCCCTCTTTATCGGCTATCTTAAAAGAAAGTACTTTAACTGCTGGCGCAACGCCTATAAATCCGCTTTCCGCCGCGCCGCTGCCTGCCACTATACCTATAACAGCGGTTCCGTGTCCAAAATCGTCATTGTTATTATTGCCTTCCGTAATATCAAGCAAGTCCACGCTGCCGTAAGCAAACTGCTCGTGCGCGTTTACGCCCGAGTCAAAAACAGCAACCGTAACGCCTTGACCGCTTAGAGTGGCCTGCGCCGCATCTAAACCCAAAAACACGCGCGGCCAATTTTTAAATTTAGGGTTTGGGGCATCTCTGTACGGACGCGACACTATGGTAGTGCCTCCGTTATATGGCGCGGGGGCGACTGGTTCTTCTGCAACATTTTGCGTAGCGCGCGGCACAACCAAAGCTTTATCCTGCGGCACCCAAACAACGGTACCGTCCACAACAACGGGAACCAGCTTGGGGCCTACATATTGCCCGTTAGCGTCCATAGTATTGGCCTTTCTTTTATTTTCGTCCTCTTCCGTCACCACGCCTTGACGCGGCACGGGAAACGTCCCCCTGTGTACGTCTTTAAGACTGCTCTGGGCAGGCAAACAGGAGGGTAAGAATAAAAGGAAAGGTATAATAATTTTCTTCATTTTTAAAATTAAATAAGATATTAACTGCTTTCTATAATTTTACTATTTATAAAAAATTTGTAACATATTATTATAAGTACAGGAGGGATTAGTATGTTGAAGAAAGTATTATCACTTGCAGCTTTTGTTGCAATGCTTACTGTATCTTCCTATGCCCAGCAAACGCCGGTTAAACTATCTTTATATGACCAAATTGCATGGCCCCATAAGGCAGAAACATCAAACGCCGTTCTGGGTTTGATTGACAGCAATACCCCGACGGTTTACGGTATTGATTGGAACTTTATTTCCGCCAGGGCGGAAGTTATGCACGGCTATCAGGCCGCTTTTGTGTATAACAGAGCCAATGAAATGATGGGCCTGCAAAAAGCTATTTATACTTTGGCTGATGAAGCCTCGGGGGTACAACTTTCGCTTTTAGCCGTTTCTGATATTATGTACGGTGTGCAGA